>NZ_JAMYRK010000043.1:0-55255 GCF_040321335.1 Mesorhizobium sp. M0437 | reverse complement strand
CATGAACGTGAACACAACGCCCGGCCCAGGGATGCCATGGATAAAGAAACTTGCGTTCCTCGGTCCCGTGGGCGTTCTCTCGTCGTGTTGTACAATGCAGAGCGCCCGCACGAGGCGATCGACGGCGCCGTGCCGCTCGACCGCTACCGGTCTTCCCCGCGCGACTTCAGGGAGACCCAGCAGCCCTTCGACTATGCGCCCGGCGACCATATCCGCAAGATCCAGCAGAAGGGCGCGACCTCGCTGTTCGGCCGCCACTTCAAGATCTGCAATGCCTTCGCCGGGCGCGCCGTCGCCTTCCGTGCGACCGACAAGGACGGCGTCTTCAACGTCTTCTTCCGCCATCAGAAAATCCAAACCATCGACCTCAACCTCGTCGAGAGATAGCATGGAGCACTGTTCGCGATGTCCTCGCACACCTGTTCGCGATGTCTCCGGTCCAAACACCCCCTTGAGGGGGAGATGGCCGGCAGGCCAGAGGGGGTCGTCTCGCGTGGAGCACCTGCCTGCCGTTAGGAGAGTCGCGTCAAGACGTACCGACCCCTCTGTCGCCTTCGGCGACATCTCCCCCTCAAGGGGGGAGATTGGCTGGTCGTCAGCCTGAATTCACCGATGCCATCCTTGCCGCAATATCGCGCAAAGTCGCCTCGTCGGCCGCCGAACGCGCCTTCCTCGACGCCACGAGACAGGCCTGCGAGCGCAGGATGACGCCGTCGGCCAGCACCTTGAGATGGTTGGCACGCAGCGTCGCGCCTGACGTGGTGATGTCGACGACGATATCGGCCAATCCGGCCGCCGGCGCGCCTTCGGTGGCGCCCAGGCTTTCGACGATGCGGTAGACCTGGATGCCATGCTTTTGCGAAAAGAACTGCTGGGTCAGGCGCCAGTATTTGGTGGCGATCCTGAGCCGCCGGCTGTGGCGCTGGCGGAAGTCGGCGGCGACGTCGTCGAGGTCGGCCATGGTGTCGACATCGAGCCAGATGTCGGGCACGGCGACGACGACATCGGCATTGCCGAAACCGAGGCGGGCGATGATTTCGGCGCGCGCCTCGCAATCGGCGAGGTTTTCGCGCAAAAGGTCCTCGCCGGTGATGCCGAGATCGACCGACCCCTGGCCGATTTCGCCTGATATCTCCGAGGCAGACAGGAACGCTATCTCGACGCCGTCAAGGCCGTCGATGCGGGCGCGATATTTGCGCTCGTCGCCGGGCAGGCTGACGGCAAGCCCGGCCTTGGCCAGGACCTCCAGCGCCTGCTCCTTGAGCCGGCCTTTCGACGGGATCGCCAGCGTGATCATGGCGCCGTCTCCCGCAGCGCCTCGATGCGGTCGAGCCAGACGGAAAAACCGACGCCGGGGATTGGCGTTTTTGCGCCGAGCAGCGTCAGCAGCCGGTCGTAGCGGCCACCACCGGCGAGCGGCCGGTCGCCATCCTGCGCCGCGATCTCGAAGACCAGGCCGGTGTAGTAATCGAGCGGCCGGCCGAAGGCGGCGTCGTAGCGGATTTCAGACATCGGCAGGCCGAGGCTTTCTATGGCCGCGGCGCGGGCTGCGAAATTCTCCAGCGCAGCCCCCAGTGAAAGCCCGGCATCGGCTGCAAAACGTTGGAGCGCTCCGGCGGCGCTGTCGAGCGGCACGTCGATCGCCAGGAAACTCTTCAGTGCCGCGAATGCCTCGTTCGACAGCCGTACGCTGCGCAGTTCGGCTTTCTCGATCAGGCGCCGCGCAATCTCGGACGGCGAACGCCCGGCCGTTGCCGACAGGCCAGCCTCTTCCATGCCGCCGGCGATATGCGCCGAAAGACCGTCAAGATCGCCGTCGAGGACAAGGGCGGCGACCGCGCCGGCAAGCTGGCTGTTGCGCGGTGGATTGGCGAGGTCGGCAAGGGCTGCTTCCAGCATCGGCGCCGAGCCGAAGGCGCGGGCCAGCCGCATGCGCCAACCGCGCGGCAGGCCAAGCGCTGCAAGCACCGCCTCGAAGATGGTCTGGTCGCCGAGCGTGACCGCCAGCTCCCGGCCGGGCAGCACCAGCGAAAGCAGCGCATGCGCATCGGCCAGCGAACGCGCGTCGGCGGCGGCCGTGTCGCGGTCGCCAAGATCCTCGATGCCGGCCTGGAAGAACTCGTTGCCGCCCTCGCGGCGCTGGCGAAACACCTCGCCGAGATACGAATAGCGGCGCGGCGTGCCGGCCTGGCTGGCAATGTGGTCGAGGCAGACCGGAATGGTGAATTCCGGCCGCAGGCAAAGCGTCTGTCCGGTCTCGCTCTCGGTGAGAAAGATGCGGCGCCGCAAATCCTCGCCGGCCATGTCGAGGAACGGGTCGGCCGGCTGCAGCACAGCGACCTCGACCGCGTGCGTATTTCGCGCGGCGAAGAGGCTGGTGATGTCGGATGCGATGGCGGGGCGCGAGGTCATGGCAGGCGCCCTTCCCTTCTCCCCCTGGGGGAGAAGGTGGATTGGCGCGAAGCGCCAAGACGGATGAGGGGTGCCGGAAGAAATGAGGCGTCGGCGTTCCCTGGAACACCCCTCATCCGACCGAGCTTCGCTCGGCCACCTTCTCCCACAAGGGGAGAAGGAAGCGGCGCCCTACTTGCCACGCGCCCGCTCCTCGGCCTGCGCCGCCAGTATCTTCTTCACCTCGGCGACCAGATCGCCTTCCGCCACGGTCACCTGCGCCGGTCGCGCGGCGCGCCATTCGGCGTTGTCGGCGATCTCGGCCGACATTTTCGCGCCTTCGATCAGGTCCTTGATCTGCACCTCGCCCTTGGCGCGCTCGTCGCCGCCCTGGATGACGGCGACCGGGCTGCCGCGGCGGTCGGCATATTTCAACTGCGCCTTCATGCCGGCGCCGCCGAGATACATTTCCGAGCGGATGCCGGCGGCGCGCAGCTCGGCCACCATCTTCTGGTAGCGGCCGAGGCTTTCCGTGTCCTTGTCCATGGTCAGCACGACGACCGGCGCGATGACATCGGAAGTATCGAGCTTGCCGAGGTTCTTCAGCGCCGTCATCAGCCGCGAGACGCCGATCGAAAAACCGGTCGCCGGCACCAGCTCGCCACGAAAGCGCGAGACGAGGCCGTCATAACGTCCGCCGCCGCCAACCGAGCCGAAGCGCACGATCTGGCCGTCCTCGTTGGGGATTTCGGCCAGCAGCTCGGCCTCGTAGACCGGGCCGGTGTAATATTCGAGGCCACGCACAACGGAGGGATCGATGCGAATGCGATCCTCACCGTAGCCGCTTTGCGCGACCATGGTTCTTATCTGCTCCAACTCTGCAAGACCCTCGACAAACGAGGCGTTCGTGATGCCGAGATGTTCGAGTTTTCTTTCCTCGACAAGATTGCTGAGCCCTGGGGTGATAGATCCCAGTGTCTGGACAACTTGTTCGGGATCATGCTGCGCCATGACCGTGAAATAGCTGATCACAACATCGATTTGAGCGTTACCCAGCCCGGCGCCCTTGGTAAAATCACCGCTCTCGTCCTTGCGCCCGGCGCCCAAAAGCAGGCGAACCCCCTCGACGCCCAGCTTGTCCAGCTTGTCGATCGCCCGCAGCACCTGCAGCCGGCGGCCAGCGTTCTCGTCGCCGCCGAGGCCGATCGCCTCGAGCACACCGTCGAGCACTTTGCGGTTGTTGACGCGGACGACGTAATCACCGCGCTTGATGCCGAGCGCCTCCATCACGTCGGCCATCATCATTGCCATCTCGGCATCGGCCGCGACACCCGGCGTGCCGACCGTGTCGGCGTCGAACTGCATGAACTGGCGGAAGCGGCCGGGACCGGGCTTCTCGTTGCGGAACACCCAGCCGGAGCGATAGCTGCGATAGGGTTTCGGCAGGCGCTCAAAATTCTCGGCAACGAAGCGCGCCATCGGCGCGGTCAGGTCGTAGCGCAGCGACAGCCACTGGTCGTCCTCGTCCTGGAACGAGAACACGCCCTCGTTCGGCCGGTCCTGGTCGGGCAGGAATTTGCCGAGCGCATCGGTGTATTCGATCAGCGGCTGGTCGACCGGCTCGAAACCGTAGAGTTCAAAGACCGAGCGGATCGTCGCCATCATCTTCTCGACGGTGCGCAGATCGTCGGCGCCGCGGTCGACAAAGCCGCGCGGCAGCCGCGCTTTCATCTTTTCGGATTTGTCGGCCATGGGATGGGTACTTTGCTAAGTAATCGGTGACTTATTTCGGGTCGGCGTGTCCTACCGATGCAGCCCGGAGAAGGCAAGGGTTTGCGGCTCTCCTTCTCCCCTTGTGGGAGAAGGTGGCCGAGCGAAGCTCGGTCGGATGAGGGGTGTTCCAAGGAACGCCGACGTCTCGTTTCTTCCAACACCCCTCATCCGGCTCGGCGCTGCGCGCCGATCCACCTTCTCCCACAAGGGGAGAAGGAAAGGCGAAAAAGAACCTGAAACAATTGTGCCATGCGCGCGGCATCGTGCCGACACAATCCGGGCCGATAAGCGCGCCGAAACAAGGGGTTCGGGGCCATGGCCACGCTACAGAAGTTCGACATCATCGATAGCGGCGCACGCGACGCCTCGGTCCGGCTGCGGCCGGCCGATGGTTATGCGCCGAATACGAAGCAAATCGCCGGACCGTTCGAGATCGCGGCGCAACAGCGCAGCGGACCGACCATGCGCGACGTGCTGATGACCGGACTGCTGGTGATCTATCCGGTGTTCGCCGCGCTGGCGGCCATCCTTGCCGGGTTTTTCCTGGCCGGCGCCGGCGGCGCCTGAGCCGCTATTTCGGCCGCTTGAACGCTTTCCGTTCCGCCTCGACCGGCTCGCGGCAGACGCAGCCCTCGAGATGGTCGTTGACCAGCCCCATCGCCTGCATGAAGGCGTAGACGGTGGTCGGGCCGACAAAGCTCCAGCCGCGCTTCTTCAGCTCTTTCGAAATGCGGACCGAGACGGCCGTCGTCGGATTGGCGCGCAAATGCGCGAGGTCGATGATCTCGGGACGCTCGTGCGGGCCGGGCTCGAAGTTCCAGAACCAGGCCGCCAGCGAACCGGCCTCGTCGATGAGTTCGCGGGCGCGCTTGGCGTTGTTGATGGTCGAGACGATCTTGCCGCGATGGCGGATGATGCCGGCATTGCCGAGCAGGCGCTCGACATCGGCGTCGGTGAAGGCGGCGATCTTGTCGACATCGAAGCCGGCAAACGCCTCGCGGAAATTGTCGCGCTTGCGCAATATGGTCAGCCAGGACAGGCCCGACTGAAAACCTTCGAGGCAGATCTTCTCGAACAGGCGGCGGTCGTCGGCGACCGGCCGGCCCCATTCGTGGTCGTGGTAGTGCAGATAATCCGGCAGGTTGCCGTGCCAGAAGCAGCGGGCGATGCCGTCGGGACCGGCAAGCAGACCTGTCTTTTCATCCATGGCGGAATTCCGTTCGTGTCTTGGCGTTAACGCGTTTTGACGCGGCCTTTACCGCGGCTTTACCAGATTCCTGAACCGGGCGGTAACCACACCAAAAGCTTTACTGACAGATCGGCATTTTACACATTCCGATTCATGTTTCGGTTGCCGCTTCGCGCCCAATGTCGGCGAAATCGGGGAGGCTTTGCACCCCGGCATGTTCGACGATCAAGGTGCGTTGCGATGAAGACATTCTTGTTCCCACTGTTCGGCGCCGCGGCCGTGCTTGCGGCCGGCGCCGCCAATGCCAGCGACCGCTATGCGGAGAGGCCGCCGGTGGTGGTCAGCCCAGATCTTTCGGCGCCCTGGGTGCTGCAGCTCGGCCATGCCCCGGGCATCGTGCGGCAGAGCCGGCAAGAGGCGCAGCCGCAACGGCGCTACCGGCGGCTGGCCGAACCCGATCAGCTGCGCACCGCAGCGGTGCAGGCGCCGGCCAAGCGCATGGTGATGCGGCCGCAGATCGACCCGATCTATCTGCCGCAGGAAGTCGCCTATGACGGCCCGCAGAAGCCGGGCACGATCGTCATCGATACGCGAGAGAATTTCCTCTATCTGGTCGGGAAGAACGGTAAGGCGCGGCGTTATGGCGTCGGCACCGGCAAGCCGGGCTTCGAATGGTCCGGCACCCACAAGATCACCAATAAGCGCGTCTGGCCGGATTGGCGGCCGCCGGCGGTGATGATCGCCCGCGAAGCCGCCAAGGGCCGTTATCTGCCGACCTATCTCGCTGGCGGCATGGAAAACCCGCTCGGCGCACGCGCGCTCTATCTCGGCTCGACCGAGTACCGTATCCACGGCACCAATCAGCCCTGGACGATCGGCGGCGCGGTGTCGTCGGGCTGCATCCGCATGCGCAACGAGGACGTGGTCGACCTTTACGAGCGGGTCAATGTTGGCACGATGGTTGTAGTGATGTAATCTGCGGTTGACCTCATCGATGATTCTGCTCAGAAGCCTCGGGAGCATTGAATAACGGGGGACGGGCCGTGTGGGGATGCGGCCAGTCACGAAAGGGCAGCGCGGCAAGCCGTGCTGCCCTTTTTGTTTCCGCCAGCAGGAATTGACGGGAAGATTTTGCCGGCACGTCGCGCGACCGGCATGGCGGTTCGCTTTTCGCGCTGCCTTTTCGCGGTTGCTTTGCTATGTGGCGGCTAAAATCCAGATAAAGGCCCCATCCCGATGTCCCTTTCCGACGACAGCCGCTATCTCAGAGGCGGCCCGGTTGCTCAACGCATCATCGCCGGCGTGCGCGAAGACGCGGCGATCGCCACCGCCGAAGGCTTTCCGCCCAAGCTGGTGTCGGTCACCGTCGGCGATACCGCCGCGGTCGATGTCTATGTCCGCAACCAGCGCGCCAAGGCCGGGTTGGCCGGCATCGGCTTCGAGGAAAGGCGCTTTCGCGCCGACATCACCGCCGGCGAGCTGGAAGCGGCAATCCACGGGCTTAACGCCGACCCGCGCGTCACCGGCATCATCATCCAGCGGCCGGTGCCGGTGCACATTCCGATCAAGACGCTGCAGGCGGCGGTGCATCCGCTCAAGGATGTCGAGGGCATGCATCCGGCCTCGATCGGCAACATCGTCTACAACCAGCTCGACCTGGCGCCCTGCACCGCCGCCGCTTCGGTCGAACTGCTCAGGGAAACCGGCCTCGACCTCAAGGGGCTCGAGGTGGTGGTCGTCGGCCATTCCGAGATCGTCGGCAAGCCGATCGCGTTCCTCTTGATGAGCGAAGGCGCGACGGTGACCGTCTGTCACCACATGACGCGTTCGGTGGCGGCACACGCACGCCGCGCCGACGCGCTGTTCGTCGCGGTGGGCAAACCGCGGCTGATCAAGGCCGACATGGTCAAGCCGGGCGCCGCCGTCATCGATATCGGCATCAATTCGGAAATCGGGCCGGACGGCGAGAGCCGCATCGTCGGCGACGTCGACGCCGAGAGCGTCAGGCATGTCGCGTCGTGGATCACGCCGGTGCCGGGCGGCGTCGGCCCGATCACGGTGGCGATCCTGCTGCGCAACACGATGGTGGCGCTCAGCCGCCAGCGCGCCCGCTACCAGGCCACCTACGGCACGGCAGACCGGCTGGCGGCGGAGTAGGCGCTTTCGTCACGTGTATTGCGGCACATGGCAGGTGATCCGGGACTCGTCATCCCAGAAGACGTAGAGCACGCCGCCGCTGCCCCAGAAGAAACCGGCGAGTGAATCGAACTGAAGAAGAAATTTCATTTCCCGGTCCGTTCCGGGAACGACTGGAAACTGCGGTCCCTGAATCCATGACGGCAGCCCACCAAGCCGAAACAGGTTTTGCCTTGAATTGCTTATCCCGTACGACTGCCTAAGCCACCGTTTAGGGGTCGGTGCCAACCGAACAGTTCTTTTCTCGGCGGCTTTTGCAGGCCTCTCAATGTAGGGCGAATGCAGAGGTGCGATCGGCGTCGGCACACCGGCAGCGTCGTGGGAATAATAGGTCGGTTCGAGAGAATTCGCACAGGTCTCGATACGGAGTCTGGGAAGAGGCATCGTCAGCTCACTCCCAAGATCGTCCAGCGTAATCAGATGTATCAGTCGCTCTCGACAGGTCGGGCACACTGCCGATCCTTCGCCGCCGACCGTAAGTGGCCGGCCAGTCGCCGGCAGATGCCAGGTAGGATGATTGCGATGCGTCGGAAAAGATATGTCGCTCGGAGCGCCTTCCTCAAAGCTGAAATGATGACATGCCGGCGGCGAACGAGGATCATCATGCGTCAGCCAGTCTGCGAAATCGGGAATGTCGCCCAAGGTACCGTCTGGAAACAATTCCGGCGCCTGCAAGGCGACGTGAGCCAGCAGATCCTCCACGTCTATTCCGCGTTTCACTTCCTCTTGCAGGAAAAATGCCAGACGAGCCAAATGCGCGTCGTCGAGAAACGAAACGGCGTCGATAATCAGATTGTCTTGCTGGACGTCGGCTTCTACCGCTGCCTTTATGAGCGCAAACAGGAATTCGGACCCATCCTTGAGATGACGAGCGATGATTGTCTGGCATTCGCCATAGCTGGCCTGGAACGTCGCCGGCGATCTGTCCGACAGCAGCCGAACGACGGTTCCAATCTCTTCGGACTTTGGGTTGGGCATCTCGGCAGTCTCATCGGCGGGTGCGCAGCAATCAAACCAATTTTGGCGGCTCGCCGCCATAGGCCCAGTCGAGCAGCTTTATCGTATGCACCACCGGCAGCTTGGCGGCGGAAGCGATCTGGGTGATGCAGCCGATATTGCCGGTGGCGACGATTTCAGCACCGGTCGCCTCGATATTCCTGACCTTGCGGTCGCGCAACGTCGCCGAAATCCCGGGCTGCAGGATGTTGTAGGTGCCGGCCGAACCGCAGCAAAGATGCCCTTCGCGCGGCTCGCGCACGACGAAGCCGGCACGGACCAGAAGCTCCTTCGGCTGGCGGGTGATCTTCTGGCCGTGCTGCATTGAGCAGGCTGAGTGATAGGCGACGATGGTGCCCGGCTTGCGGACCGGCTCGGGCAGGTCGAGGCTTGCCAGATATTCGGTGATGTCCCTGGCCAACGCCGAGACCCGCGCAGCCTTGTCGGCATAGGCCGGATCGAGGCGCAGCATGAAGCCGTAATCCTTGATGGTGGTGCCGCACCCGGATGCGGTGATGACGATGGCGTCGAGTCCACCCTGCTCGATGGCGCGCGTCCAGGCGTCGACGTTCCGTCGGGCCGACGCCAAGGCAGCGTCCTCGCGCCCCATATGATGCACCAGCGCGCCGCAGCAGCCCTCGCCCTCGGGCACCACGACCTCGACGCCAAGCCGGGTCAGCAGCGAAATCGTCGTGTCGTTGATGCCGGGATCGAGCACGGATTGCGCGCAGCCGGTGAGGATGGCGACGCGGCCATTTTTCTTCGCGCCCTGCCCGGCATGGACGCCCGGCGAGGCCATCGGCGAGACTTCCGGGACCGACGCCGGGGCCAGCTTCAACATCGCGCCCAAAGGCTTCAATGCCTGGATTTTCTCAAACAGGCCGGCGAATGGGTGGCCGAGCTTCGCCAGCTTGAGCGCCGCGCGGAAACGCGAGGGATAGGGCAGCACGAAGGCCAGCATGGCGCGTGTCAGGCGATCGGCCAGCGGACGCTTGTAGGTCTCCTCGATATGGACGCGGGCGTGGTCGACCAGATGCATGTAGTTGACGCCCGACGGGCAGGTGGTCATGCAGGCGAGGCAGGACAGGCAGCGGTCAATATGGGTGACGATCTGCTTGTCGGCCGGCCGGCCGTTTTCCAGCATGTCCTTGATCAGATAAATCCGGCCGCGCGGCGAATCCAGTTCGTTGCCGAGCGTCACATAGGTCGGGCAGGTGGCGGTGCAGAAGCCGCAATGCACGCATTTGCGCAGGATCTTCTCCGATTCCGCGACATGCGGATCGGCGAGCTGGGCAGCTGAGAAATTGGTCTGCACGTAAACGAATCCCTACCGTTTGAGCATGATCTTTTCCCAAAACCGGTACCCAGTTTTGGGGATCATGCTCATAATCCCAGAAACCAGCTTTCCGGGTTCTTGACCGCCTCGCCGCGCTGCAGCGCCTGCAGGCCGAGAATGCAGCGGGCGATGAACCAGACGGCAACGGCAACCATCAGCACGACACCGATGACCACGATCATCAGCAGCGCCGAGATCAGTGCATAGAGCAGGCCGATCCAGAAGGTGCGGATCAGGAATGTGTAGTGGCTTTCGACGAAGCCGCCGGCCTTGCCGCGATTGATATAGGCCAGGACGATGCCGACAATGCCGCTGACGCCGATGGCCAGGCCGGCGAGATAGAGGATGTAGATGACCAGCGCGTTGGTCGGGCCGGGCTCCAGCCAGCGGTCGGTCTGGCGTGACGTACCGTTTTGGCCTGGATCGCTCATTGTGCTCCTCACTCGGTTGCCGGCGCGAGAGTAGCAGAGCTTGCGCCCGGCGCCATACGGCCGGGATTGAGGATATTCTTCGGGTCGAATTCGGCCTTCAGCCGCGCCGACAGTGCTGCCAGTTGCGGCGCTTGCGGTTCGAACACCGGTACGGCGGCGCGGTGCGAAGGGGTTGCGCGCACCAGCGTCGCATGGCCGCCGCCATGTCTTCTGATCAGGCCGCGCAACAGGCCGGCCTCGGGATCGTCCTGCTGCATGCGCAGCCAGATCAGCCCGCCCTGCCAGTCGTAGAAGGCATCGACCGGGGCCTGCATGCGCAGCGCCAGCACCATCTGGTGGCCCCGCGACGGCGCCATCGAGACGCGCCACACCGGCCTTTCGCTGCCATCGGCGAACGGCGCGCAGTCGCGGACACCGCGCCAGACCGAGTACGAGACCGAACCGGAAATCTCCTGCAGCGGCCCGGCGTTTTTCAGCAGGTCTTTCAGCGCGGCAATGCGGTAAGCGACCGACGGGCCGAAGCCCTCGATGCGCAGCAGCGTCGCGGCATCGCTGCCGAGACTGCCGCCGGCGACCCTAGCTGCGACCCGTTCGGGAAGATGGGCAGCACTCGACACTTCGGCGCTGGAACCCAGCGCCAGCGCCATGGCGGCGGCGGCGTGATCGTCGAGCAGGCCGCGGATGGCGAGCGTGACTTCGGTCTCGGCAGCAGGCAGCACCTTGAAAGTGACGTCGGTGAGCACCGCCAGCGTGCCCCAGCTGTTGGCCATCAGCTTGGACAGGTCATAGCCGGTGACGTTCTTGACGACGCGGCCGCCCGATTTGAAGGCCTCGCCGCGCCCGGAAACGGCCGCTATGCCGAGGATATGATCGCGCGCAGCACCCACCTTCAGCCGGCGCGGGCCGGAAAGGTTCGCGGCGAGTGCGCCGCCGATCGTGCCTCGCGCTGGCTCACCGCCGAGCAGCGGGCCGTAATCCATCGGTTCGAAGGCAAGTTGCTGGCCGTTTTCGGCAAGCAGGCTTTCGATTTCGGCCAGCGGCGTGCCGGCTTTTGCCGACAGCACCAGTTCGGCCGGCTCGTAAAGCATGACGCCGGAGAGTCTGGAAAGGTCGAGCGTATGCTCGCTCTGCTGCGGCCGGCCGATACCGCGCTTGGAGCCGTGGCCGAGGATTTCGAGCGGGGATTCCTCTGCGGCTGCCCAAGCGACGGTGGAGAGCGTTTCCGCGGCGGTTGATGGGGTGAAGGTGGTCATGCGGCAGAGCCCTGGTTCCTCGCCCTCGCGAAGCGGGGGAGAGGTGCCTCGCGCAGCGAGGCGGAGAGGGGGCCATCATAGAGCGCCACCTCTAGAGTTCTTGCTTGCAAAAACGAACCTGAGGTCGGCAGAGATTACGTCCTCCGCGAGCCGTCCCTCAAGTGCTGCAAGAATGGTTTCGCAGACACTCGTCGGGTTGGTTAGCATGTCGGCGCTCCAGAATCGGATCACCGAGAACCCTTTGCCGCGCATGAATTCGTCGCGTCGCCTGTCGTAAGTACTATCGGCGTGTTGACCTCCGTCCAGCTCGACGATCAGCCTTTCGCTTCGGCAGGCGAAGTCTGCAAAATACGGCCCAATCGGCATCTGACGCACGAATTTATATCCGCCCAGCCTCTTGGCCTTCAACTCGTTCCAGAGGGTCGCTTCCGCCTGATTGTCGCCTCGACGAAGCTCGCGGGCGCGCGCGACCTTTTCGGGTGAACGCCGGCTTGGTGCACCGGTCGTCCCCCTCTCCGTCCCGGGCTCCGCCCGAGCCACCTCTCCCCCGCTTTGCGGGGGCGAGGAACCCCCATTCTGAGCTATCATCCCCTCAAAACCTCGGAATGTCCGGAAACGCCACTTGCCCGCGATGCACGTGCATCCGCCCGAGCTCGGCGCATCGCCTCAATTGCGGGAAGACCTTGCCGGGATTCAAAAGATGGTTGGGGTCGAAGGCGCATTTGACGCGCATCTGCTGGTCGAGGTCGATCTGGTTGAACATTTCCGGCATCAGGTCGCGCTTCTCGATGCCGACCCCGTGCTCTCCGGTCAGCACGCCACCGACCTTGACGCAGAGCCGCAATATGTCGGCGCCGAAACTCTCCGCCTTGTCGAGTTCGCCCGGCACGTTGGCGTCATAGAGGATGAGCGGGTGCAGATTGCCGTCGCCGGCGTGAAAGACATTGGCGACGCCGAGCCCGTATTTCTCCGACAGTTCGCGCATGCCGGCGAGCACGCGCGGCAGTTCCTTGCGCGGGATGGTGCCGTCCATGCAGTAGTAGTCGGGCGAGATGCGGCCGACCGCCGGGAACGCCGCCTTGCGGCCGGCCCAGAAGCTCAGCCGCTCCTGTTCCGACTGCGACGTGCGGCATGTGGTCGAGCCGTTCCTAAAAGCAATGGCTTCGACCAGGCCGATCAGGTGATCGACCTCGACACCCGGCCCGTCCAGCTCGACGATCAGCAGCGCCTCGACATCGAGCGGATAGCCGGCCTGGACGAAATCCTCGGCGGCGTGGATGGCCGGACGGTCCATCATCTCCATGCCGCCCGGAATGATGCCGGCGCCGATGATATCGGCAACGCATTGGCCGGCCTGCTCGCTGGTCGGGAAACCGATCAGCAGGGCACGCGCCGTCTCCGGCTTCTTCAGGATGCGTACGGTGACCTCGGTTACGACGCCGAGCAGTCCTTCGGAGCCGGTCATGACGCCGAGCAGGTCGTAGCCTTCCGCGTCGAGATGGCTGCCGCCGAGGCGCACCACCTCGCCATTCATCAGCACCATCTCGATGCCGAGCACATTGTTGGCGGTGAGACCGTATTTCAGGCAGTGCACGCCGCCGGAATTTTCCGCGACATTACCGCCGATCGAGCAGGCGATCTGGGAGGATGGATCGGGGGCGTAATAGAAGCCCTCCTGCTCGACGGCGGTGGTGATGCCGAGATTGGTGACGCCGGGCTGAGCGACGACGACGCGGTTCTGAAAATCGATCTCGAGGATGCGGTTGAAGCGGCTCATCACCAGCAGCACCGCGTCTTCGAGCGGCAGCGCACCGCCGGAGAGCGAGGTGCCGGAGCCGCGCGGCACGACGCGGATGTTGCGGTCGCTGCAATATTTCAGCACCCGCGACACCTGCGCCACGGTCTGCGGCAGCACCACGACCAGCGGCAATTGCCGGTAGGCGGTGAGCCCGTCGCTCTCGAAGGCGCGCATGGCATTGGCGGCGTCGACGACGCCCTCGCCCGGCACCATGATGCGCATATCGGCGACGATCTCGTCGCGCCAGCGCATCGTGGCGTCGTCTGGTTTCGGCATGGCAAGGCCGGACATCGACAGCCTCCTTCGATCGACTGGTAAAAATCTTTTACCAGCGACAGTGGTCGCTTGCAAATGCCGCGTTGGCCGGGATGAGAGGCCTATGGCCGAGACAGCCTTCCGCAGCGGCAATCTGCCGCTGCGCCCCACATTACTCGCCCGGCTGCTTGCCTGGTTCGGAGTGCATGCGGCGGACGCGGCGCACGCCCCACCAGACGAGCACGACCGCGAGCGGCACCGAGGCGGCGGTGACCATTTCCGGCGCGAAGGCATGGCCGAAGATCGAGGCGCCCTTGGCGACGTAGCCGATGAGGCCGACGACATAGTAGGAAACCGCGGCGACCGAGAGCCCCTCCACCGTCTGCTGCAGCCGCAATTGCAGGCGGGCGCGATTGTTCATCGATGCCAAAAGATCGCGGTTCTGCTTCTCGACCTCGACGTCGACCCAGGTGCGCAGCAGTGTGGTGGCACGGGTGAGCTTCGTCGACAGGTTGGCCTGGCGCTCCTCGACCGAACGGCAGGTACGCATCGCCGGCGCCACGCGGCGCTGCAGAAAACCGCCCCAGGTGTCGTAGCCGGGCACCGCCTCTTCGTCGAGCGCCTCCAGCCGTTCGCGCACGATGCCGTCATAGGCGCGGCTGGCGCCGAAGCGGTAGAGGCTGGAGGCGGCATCGGCCTCCAGCTCGGCGGCCAGTTCGGTCAAGTCGGCAAGCAGCGTCTGGCTGTCGCGGGTCTCGGCGACCTTCATTTCCAACGTGGTCTGGGCCAGCCTGTCTTCGATGCGGCGGGCGCGACCGGACAGCGTCAGGGCCAGCGGCAGCCCAAGCATGGCCAGCGTGCGGTAGGTCTCGATGTCGATCAGCCGCTGCGACAGTGCCCCGGTGCGCGCCGGGGTCAGGCCGCGGTCGAGCACCAGCATGCGGGTCAAGCCGTCGCCATCCTGACGGAAATCGGTGACGATGGCCGCGTTGCCGCGCTCGACCAGCGAATAGCACAGGCTGGTCGGGTCGAAGCCGGCGATCAGTTTTTCGTTCGCCGGCGTCCATTTGCGGATCTCCAGCCTGATGCCGGAAATCACCGTGCCCGGCGGCGAAAACCCGTTGCCGAAGGGTGTGTCTTCTTGCCCCCTGCCGTTTTCGGCGAGCGGGCCTTCCCAGAGATAGGTCGAGAATTCCGTGTGGCGTTCCCAGCGCAGCGAGCCCTTGCCCCATTTCATCGCGTGGTGGCGGGCGTGAGGGTCGGGCGCGGCGATGCCGAGGCGTCGCGACAATTCGGAAAGCACGGCCTGATCGATCCCGGATCCAGCTTCGGTCATGAAGGAAAGCTGCACCAGCACGCGCGGCTTTTCGACCAGCGGCTGCGGCCGGGCGTGGACCTCGCCGAGCGCGCCCGGCCGACCTTCATGCGCCGGAAAGCCCATGACGGTGCCGCCCACGGCTTTGGCGCGCAGCTGGAATTCGAGGTTGGAAGGGTCGGCGTCTGGCACGGCTGGTCCCCCGGGCTTCTGTGAGCCCTTTGGCAATGATGTCCCTCTAGAGGCAATCGCCAGGCGACGCAAACGCCCAATTTAGCTGAAGATGATATGGCGCCGCGGCTGTGAAACGGACCCGGCCCCCGGCGAATTGGATAAATAATTTGACCAGTTGGCGACGCCGGCTTTATCTTGCGCGACATCGGTTCAACCCCCAGGCATCCCGTTTGAGCGACATTTTCTCCCGGATCGAGCATTCGCGCACCGCCGACGAGGTGGTGCAGCAGATCGAGAGCCTGATCCTCGAAGGCGTCCTGCGCACCGGCGACCGGCTGCCGGGCGAGCGCGAACTGGCGCGCCAGTTCGAGGTGTCGCGGCCGATCCTGCGCGATGCCTTGAAAGCCTTGGAAGGGCGCGGGCTGTTGACGACACGGCCAGGCGGCGGCACCCATGTCGCCGATGTCATCGGCCAGCTGTTCACCAAGCCGGTGACCGACCTGATCTCGATGCATCGCAAGGCGGTGACCGACTATCTGGAGTACCGCCGGGAGATCGAGGCGGTGGCGGCCGAATATGCGGCGCGGCGTGCCACATCGGACGATCTGGCGCTGCTCGACCGCATCATGGCACGTATGGACGAGGCGCACCGGACCGGCAATTTCGACGACGAGGCGGAAATCGACGTCGAGTTCCATCACGCGATCTGCGAATGCGCGCACAACATCATCCTGCTGCACACGCTGCGCTCCTGTTATCGGCTGCTGTCGGAAGGCGTGTTCGAGAACCGGCGGCTGGTGTTCAACGTGCCGGGCGCGCGCGAGGCGCTGCTTTCGCAGCACCGGGCGATCTACACCGCGGTCAAGGCCGGCGATCCGGCTGCGGCGCGGCAGGCGGCGATGGACCACATCTCCTACGTCGAACGATCGATGGCCGAGGCCGAGCGCAGCGGCGACTGGCAGCGCGTGTCGCGGCTGAGGCTCAGGCAGCGCTCCGAGCCCGGTGACGGCGAGGCGGCAAGAAAACAGCCGTAGGCCCCGCCCAGAAAAATTCAACGACGAACCAGCGAAGAACCAGCGGAAAGAGATCCATGAGCAGCATTCTCACCATCGCCGACCTCAAGGACCTGGCACGCCGCCGCGTGCCGAAGATGTTCTTCGACTACGCCGATTCCGGCGCCTGGACCGAAAGCACCTACCGGGCCAACGAGGAAGATTTCCAGAAGATCAAGTTCCGCCAGCGCGTGCTGGTCGACATGGATAACCGCTCGCTGGAATCGACCATGATCGGCGAGAAGGTGACGATGCCAGTGGCGCTGGCGCCGACCGGGATGACCGGCATGCAGCATCCGGACGGCGAGATGCTGGCGGCCCAGGCGGCGGAAGAATTCGGTGTGCCGTTCACGCTGTCGACAATGAGCATCTGCTCGATCGAGGATGTCGCGTCGGTGACCAGGAAGCCGTTCTGGTTCCAGCTCTATGTGCTGCGCGACAAGGATTTCGTCTTCGATTTGATCGACCGCGCAAAGGCGGCGAAATGTTCGGCGCTGGTGCTGACGCTCGACCTGCAGATCCTCGGTCAGCGCCACAAGGATATCCGCAACGGGCTTTCGGCGCCGCCGCGGATGACGCCGAAGCACCTGTGGCAGATGGCGACCAGGCCGCGCTGGTGCGTCGGCATGGCCGGGACCAAGCGCCGGAGCTTCCGCAACATCGTCGGCCATGCCAAGGGCGTCGGCGACCTCGCCTCGCTGTCGTCGTGGACGAAGGAGCAGTTCGATCCGCATCTGTCGTGGAAGGACGTCGCCTGGATCAAGGAGCGCTGGGGCGGCAAGCTGATCCTGAAAGGCATACTCGACAAGGAGGATGCGCTGATGGCGGCCAGGACAGGCGCCGACGCGATCATCGTATCCAACCATGGCGGCCGCCAGCTCGACGGCGCCTCGTCGTCGATCACGGCGCTCGAAGAGATCGCCGACGCCGTCGGCGACGCGATCGAGGTGCATATGGACGGCGGCATCCGTTCCGGCCAGGACGTGCTCAAGGCACTGTGCCTCGGCGCCAAGGGCACCTATATCGGCCGGCCTTTCCTGTACGGCCTCGGCGCACTCGGCAAGGAAGGGGTTACCAAGGCGCTGGAAATCATCCGCAAGGAGATGGACATAACGCTGGCTCTGTGCGGAAAGCGTCTGGTCACCGACATGGGCAAGGATCAGCTTCGGCGCTAAAGTCCCGTGACGGCATGACCACGGAGGCGACGCAGGCATTGACGGAGCCCGGCATCAGTTTCTACGAGGCGCGCGGACCGCAAGGCATACGCCTTTACGCGATCGGCGATGTGCACGGCCGGCTCGATTTGCTGACCGCCATGCACCGGCGGATCGAGGCGGAGCTGGGTCAAAGGCCGTCGGCCGATTGGCGCGTGATCCATCTCGGCGACTATGTCGATCGCGGCCCGGACTCCAGGGGCGTCATCGATTTCCTGATCGACGCGCAAAGACGCGATCCGCGTCACCTGATGCTCGCCGGAAATCATGATCTCGGCTTTCTCGATTTTCTCGATGTCCCCGATCCGGACGGGCTGTTCATGCGCTATGGCGGCATCCAGACTGCGCTATCGTATGGTGTCTCGCTCGGTGGGAGCAGCGCCTGGTTTGGCCGCGCCGATGCGGCACTGCGGCAAGGGCACGCCGCACTGGTCGAGGCGGTGCCGCAGAACCATGTCGAGTTCCTGCGCTCGCTGCCCTTCTCAGTGACGTTCGGCGACTTCTTCTTCTGCCATGCCGGCATCCGGCCCGGCGTTGCGCTGGAAAGCCAGAGCCGGCAGGACCTGATCTGGATCCGCGAGGTCTTCCACGATCACACCGGCCTTCATCCGAAGATCGTGGTGCACGGTCATACGCCGGTGCCCAAGGCCGAAATCACCGGCAACCGCGTCAATGTCGACACCCTCGCCTGGCAGTCGGGACACCTCACCGCGCTCGTGGTGGACGGCGCGGACAAGCATGTCCTGACAGTGACGGGTGAGCGAGCGTAGGAAACGCGTGGGATTATGAGCAGAGAGGCTAGCGAAGCGCGGCGGTGACGCCGTAGCCGTCAACGGCATTGTGGTCGTTGGCCGCGTCGGCGGAATAAATGCCGAGGCCGCACAAGACGATAGCCGACAACATGACAAAGGACAAAAAGGCTGCTTTCACGGACGTCATCTCTTGTTGAGCTTCCTGCATCTATGCACGAGCGGGTTACCAATGCGTTGAAACGCAAAATACGTCGCAAATGTCGGACGGTTTCGCGCTTCTAGGCATGTTCTGTATCGGCGGTGTGTCGCGCGGGTCACAGGAAAGGTTCATCGCGGTTGCACGCAAGATGCAGAGCGCGCGCCTTTTAGGCTGGCGGACAGACACAGGCCAAGGATGAAACGCGTTATCCCCGGCGGATTTGCCGCCGCGTGCCAAATATGCAACGTCGCCAAATACGTTGACTATATGGGCCGTCAGATCGTCGCCACCCAGGCGCGCGCGATGGCCAGGCCGGCGGCATCGGCTGGGGGTCCGTTGCGGGCCATTTCGTCGTCGAGCCGGACGGCCCAATCCGGATGGCGTTCGGCGATCAACGGTGCAAAGGACGTGCTCCAGTCGCGAACCATCGGCCGGTCGGCCTCGAAATGAAACTGGAAGCCATAGACGGCGCGGCCGATGCGGAACGCCTGGTTCTCGGCGACGGCGTTGCCGGCCAGCCGCACGGCAGTCTCGGGCAAGGCAAAGGTGTCGTCGTGCCACTGGAAGATCGGGAATTTTTCGGGCAAGGCGGCGAGCACCGGATCGGCCTGCGCCGCCGCGGTGAGCGCGACCTCGTGCCAGCCGAACTCCGATGCGGCGCCGATCTGGTTCTCGCCGCCAAAGGCGCGCGCGACCAATTGGCCGCCAAGACAGATGCCGAGCACCGCGCGATCCCTCTCGGCAAAGTCGCGCGTCAGGTCGAGCAGGCCCGGAAAGTAAGGACAGAGCTCGTCGTCCAGTGCATTCTGGGCGCCGCCGAGCACCACCATGGCGTCATGCCCGCCGCTGTCTTGCGGCAGCGCGTCGCCGCGATAGGGCCTGCGCAGGTCGATATCGGCGCCCGCCTCGACAAGGGCCGCGCCGATCTGGCCAAGGCCCTCATTGTCGAAGTTCTGGACAACCAAGACCCGCATCGAAACCTGCTGACATGAAATTGATGCAACGAGCGATATCATGGCGCCAGCATTGCAGCCAACAGGGAACGCCTATGCCACTGCAAAACCGGGTCGACCCGTTCGGCGCCATCCATGCCGTGCCGGAGCGCGGCCTGTTCATGGGCAATCGCGGCATCATTCACGACCCCGAGACGAGAACGCTGTTGAAGAAGCGCTGGGCGCTGCAAGCCTGGATCATCTGCGTCTGCGAATTCGGCAACGTGCGGCGCGAGCCGATGGGGCGCAACCGGGCTGGCGGCAAGGCCGGCTGGACCGAGCTGTTTTTCCTCGACGAGGTGACGGCACTTGCCGCCGGCCACCGTCCCTGCTTCTTCTGCCGGCGCGAGCGGGCCAGGGATTTTGTCCGGCGTTTCGGCGACGCCTTCGGCATTGCCGAGTCACGCGCGCCGCAACTCGACAAGCGCCTGCACAAGGAGCGCCTGGCATCGGGCGGGCGGGCGACGAGACTGGAACCGGAAGCGCTTGCGGATTTGCCGGACGGCACGATGATCTCGTCAGGAAACAGGGCGTACGCCCTGTTTGACGGCGCCGCGCTGCCCTGGAGTTTCGGCGGTTATGGCGAACCGGTGGGATTCGGCGATTTTACCGACGGTCCAATCGGCCTGCTCACGCCGGCGACAACTGTTTCCGTGCTGAAGCGTGGCTACAGACCTGTCTGGCACGCCAGCGCGGAGGCTTGACGCCGGCGATGGCCTCGCCCATTCCTCGGCGATGCGCGCCAATTACAAGATGCAGCGGCTGTTCGTGCCGGACGGGCTTGGACCGGACATCGAGTTCGACGTCGGCCCGCAGCAGAGCCATTATCTCTCGCACGTGCTGCGGCTCGGCGAAGGCGCCGAAATTCTGGTCTTCAACGGCCGCGACGGCGAATGGTCGGCTGCGATCGCGGCAAAATCGAAGAAGGCGTTGCGCCTGAAGTTGCTGGCATTGCAGCGGCCGCAGCCGCCGTTGCCCGATCTCGTCTACTGTTTCGCGCCGCTGAAGCAAGGGCGGCTCGACTACCTCGTGCAAAAGGCGGTGGAGATGGGCGCCGGCATCCTGCAGCCGGTCATCACCCAGCATACGCAAGTGGCAAAACCCGGCATCGAGCGCCTGCGCGCCAATGTCGTCGAGGCGGCCGAGCAATGCGGCATATTGGCGGTGCCAGAGCTGCGCGAAGCGGAAAAATTCGAGCGCCTGCTGGCGGGCTGGGACCCCGAGCGGCGGCTGATCTTCTGCGACGAGGATGCATCGACCAACAGTCCCCTGCCGGCACTGCAGGTGGTGCGGGAGAACAAGCTCGGTCTGCTGGTCGGACCGGAGGGCGGCTTTTCCGACGAGGAACGCAAGATGCTGAGAGCGCTGCCCTTCGTTACCGCGATTCCGCTCGGACCGCGCATCCTGCGAGCGGATACGGCGGCGGTGGCGGCACTGGCGCTGATCCAGGCGACAATCGGCGATTGGTGATCAATTCCAATTACCCGCTGGCTCAGGATTTTTCGCTTGATCGGCTACTGACATTTCGTCCATCTAGCGCCGGCAGTGGCCGCGTGTCCTTTCGGGCGCGTAAAGGACGCTGTAGCATTTGATTGGGCACCTGATCCCTTCCGAAAATCGAAGCCGATTTTCAGGGTCATGTGCGGAGGGCTCCTATGGCGCGCGATACAACCGACTTCCGGCCGATAGAAAGCGTCGACGAACTCGTCGAGCATCTGGCCGAAGGCAACAAGCCGCGCGACAAATGGCGCATCGGCACCGAGCACGAGAAATTCCCGTTCTATGTCGACGGCAATGCGCCGGTGCCCTATGGCGGCGAGCGCGGCATCCGCGCCATCCTCGAAGGCATGCAGGACAAACTCGGCTGGGACCCGATCATGGATGCCGGCCGCATCATCGGCCTGGTCGAGCCGACCGGCCAGGGCGCGATCTCGCTGGAGCCCGGCGGCCAGTTCGAGCTGTCCGGCGCGCCGCTGGAGACGATCCACCAGACCTGCCGCGAAGGCAATGCGCATCTGGCGCAGGTGCGCGAGATCGCCGAACCGATGGGCATTCGTTTTCTCGGCCTTGGCGGCAGCCCGAAATGGTCACTGGCCGAGACGCCGAAGATGCCGAAATCGCGCTACGAGATCATGACCCGCTACATGCCCAAGGTCGGCACCAAGGGCCTCGACATGATGTACCGGACCTGCACGATCCAGGTGAATCTCGACTTCGAAAGCGAAGCCGACATGCGCCGCAAGATGCAGGTGTCGCTGAAGCTGCAGCCGCTGTCGACGGCGCTGTTTGCCAACTCGCCCTTCACCGAAAGCCGGCCGAACGGCTTGCAGAGCTGGCGCGGCGAGATCTGGCGCGACACCGACAATCAGCGCTCCGGCCTGCTCGAATTCTGCTTCTCGCCCGATTTCGGCTTTGCCGATTATGTCGAATGGGCGCTCGACGTGCCGATGTATTTCGTCATCCGCGATGGCCAATACCACGACATGACGCACATCACCTTCCGCCAGTTCATGGCGGGTGCTGCCCGCAACGAACTGCCGGACGGGCTGCCGACGATGGGCGACTGGGCGAACCATCTCTCGACGCTGTTCCCGGATGTGCGGCTGAAGCGCTTTCTCGAAATGCGCGGCGCCGATGGCGGGCCGTGGCGGCGCATCTGCGCGCTGCCGGCCTTCTGGGTCGGGCTGCTCTACGATGCGGCTGCGCTCGACGCGGCCGAGGCGCTGACCTCGAGCTGGAGCTACGACGAAGTGCTGGCAATGCGCAACGCGGTGCCGGAACAGGGCATTTCGGCGCCCTTCCGCAACACGACATTGCGCGAGATAGCCCGTGACGTGCTCGTCATCTCGCGCATGGGACTGAAGAACCGCGGCCGCAAGAACCGCGACGGCTATGACGAGACGTCGTTCCTCAACACGCTGGACGAGGTCGTCGCGCGTGGCACCACCAGCGCCGAAGAGATGCTCTCGGCCTACCACACACGCTGGGGCGGCTCGATCGAGCCGGTGTTCATGGAATACGCGTATTAACGCTTCGCTATCCGCTTGGCCGACGGTCCGGCAAATTCGCTTCAATCGGTGATGGAAACGAATTAGGCTTCTCCAACGAGGATTTTCCCGGAGGAGAAAACAATGCCTTCCTTGTTCGATATTCTGGCACAGGCCCAGAACGGCAACGGCATGCAGGCGCTGGCCCAGCAGTTCGGGCTTTCGCAGCAGCAGACGCAGGCGGCGGTCGCGGCGCTGCTGCCGGCCTTTTCGCAGGGGCTGAAGCGCAACACGGCGGACCCTTATGGGCTCGGCTCCTTCATGACGGCGATGGCCAGCGGCCAGCACGCCAAATATTTCGAGGATGCAAGCCGGGCCTTCTCGCCGCAGGGCCTCGATGAAGGTAAGGGCATTCTCGGCCATTTGTTCGGCTCGAAGGACCTGTCGCGGGCCGTCGCCAGCCAGGCCGCGCAGGCGAGCGGCGTCAGCCAGCAGGTGTTGCAGCAGATGCTGCCGGCAATCGCCTCGATGATGATGGGCGGGCTGTTCAAGCAGACCACCAACCAGCTAGGCGGGCAGATGCATGCGGCAGGCGGTGGCGGCAATCCGCTTGGCGAGCTCATCGAGCAGATGATGCGGCAGGCTGGCGGCGGCAGCCAGGCGCCGGCCCCTCAGCCTGCAGGCCCCACGGATAACCCGCTCGGCAAGGTGCTGCAGGATATGTTCGGCGGGCAGCAGCCGCAACAGACGCAGAGCCCTTACGGCGACAACCCGCTGGGCAAGGTGCTGCAGGACATGTTCGGCGGCGGGCAGCAGCCGCAAAGCCAGCCGCAGCAGACGCAGAACCCTTATGGTGACAATCCGCTCGGCAAGGTACTGCAGGATATGTTCGGCGGCGGTGCACCACAGCCGCAGCAGCCGCAGAACCAACCCCAGCAAACACAGAACCCTTATGGTGACAATCCGCTCGGCAAGGTACTGCAGGACATGTTCGGCGGTGGCGCACCGCAGTCTCAGCCGCGTCAGGCGCCGCAGCAACCCCAGGCGCCGCAGCCGCAGGCCAATCCGAGCGGCAGGCCGAGAAATCCGTTTGACGACCTGTTCGGCAAGATGTTCGAGACAGGCGCCCAGCAGCGCGACGACTACCAGAAAGGCATGGAGTCGATCTTCGACCAGTTCAAGCAGGGCATGGGCCGGCGCTAGACCAGACACCGGCAACCAATCATCAGTGCCGCCCAAAAAAGAAAGCCCGGTCCTGGGAGGACCGGGCAGCGCGCAGGCTGGCCGGGGGGATCCGGCAGGGAGTGGGGAGCCTGCGTAACTTGGTGGCGTCGTGCCTCAAAAAGGTTCAACGCGCCCGAACGGCGAAACCCACGCGATCACACGACCTTGCGGGCAATATCCTCGATCGTTTCGGCGCGCTCGACCGCGATGACGCGAAGCCTCTCTGTCGGATCGCGGCCAAAGGGTACACCGACAGCGACGTGCAGGTCGGCGCGGGTCAGACCGATGTCGGCAAGCTCGGCATCCGACATCTCGCCGAGGCGATAAAAGGCGCGGCGGTTTTTCCAGGCGCGGTAAATATTGGCAGCCGCATTGGCCACGCGCGTCGCAACGGCCGGACGCGAGGTGATGCGCGAGGTCTCGGTAGCGAAATCAAACGTAGCCATGTCGGTCTCCTTCACATTCGAACGGGCGAAACCGGTCGATCGGGCGCTGGCGACAGCGGCCGTTCCGGCTTCGATTCATCTAAGATGATGCATGTCGTCGCCCCAAAACCGGTGCCCACTTTTGGGCGACATGCATTCGCTTCATGTGGACAATGCGAATTTGCCATGGCCCGATTGATTAATCCAACGAATGTTTCTAATCTTTAGCATCAGCATCAATGATGGATTAGGCCAATGAAAGCGCCGCTCGATCTCGATCAGTTGCAGACCTTCATCTCGATTGTCGACACCGGCAGCTTTACCCGCGCGGCGGAAGCGGTGCATCGGACCCAGTCTGCGGTGTCGATGCAGATGCGGCGGCTGGAGGAACGGATCGGCAAGCCGCTGTTCGAAAAAGACGGCCGCACCAACAGGCTGACCGAGGAAGGCGACAGACTGCTCTCCTACGCAAGGCGGCTGCTCTATCTCAACAAGGAAACACTGGCCGCCTTCGACGACCGCCGGCTCGAAGGCACCATCCGCATCGGCACGCCGGACGATTATGCCGATCGCTTCCTGCCAGAGATCATGGCGCGGTTTGCCCGTTCCAACCCGCATGTCGAACTGACCGTTATCTGCGAACCGACGCCGGGACTGGTCGAACACATCAAGCGCGGCAATCTCGACCTGGCGCTGGTGACGCACAACGACGCGCGCGGCCAGTCGGAAGTGGTGCGGCGCGAACCGCTGCTGTGGGTTACCTCGGCCAACCATGCGACGCATGAGCAGCCGATCCTGCCGATGGCCTTCGGCCGGCCGAACTGCATCTGGCGGCGGGCCGCCGCCGACGTGCTCGATCAGCAGAGCCGCGACTATCGCATCCTGTTCACCAGCTTCTCTGCCACCGTCATCGCCGCCGCGGTGCTCTCCGGTCTGGCGATCTCGGTGCTGCCGGAATGCGCCCTGCGGCCCGGCATGCGGGTGCTGGGCGAGGCCGATGGTTTCGGCGCCCTGCCCGATTGCCGCATCGGCATCATGCGCGGTCAGACCTCGCGGCCGGAGATCGTCGACGCGCTTGCGCGCCACATTTCGGAGAGCCTCGACAATATTTCCGTGCCACTCGGCGAGGAGACCGGCACGTTCGACTTCGCCGCCCTCGCCTTCGCCAAGATGAAGCGGACCAAGCCGAACCAGATCCTGCCGGGCTGGTGATCGCGCGATTGGGGCGGACATCGAACACGGCCGCCTTGACGCCGGCCAGCAATCGTCCCCCAATCGGCCGATGAGCGACGCAGCATCCGAATCACGCACCAACGCTACCGAATATACGGTGAGCGAGATTTCCGGCGCGCTGAAGCGTACGGTCGAGGACGTCTTCGGCAATGTACGGGTGCGCGGCGAGATTTCCGGCTATCGCGGACCGCATTCCTCCGGCCATGCCTATTTCTGCCTGAAGGACGATCGCGCGCGGCTCGACGCCGTGGTGTGGAAGACCACGATGAGCCGGCTGAAATTCCGTCCGGAGGAAGGCATGGAGGTGATCGCCACCGGCCGGCTCACCACCTATCCCGGAAAGTCGAACTACCAGATCGTTATCGACAATCTCGAGCCGGCCGGTGCCGGTGCGCTGATGGCGCTGCTGGACGAGCGCAAGCGCCGGCTGCAGGCCGAAGGCCTGTTCGACGCGGCGCGCAAGCGGCGTCTGCCGTTCATGCCCTGCGTCATCGGCGTCGTCACCTCGCCGACAGGCGCCGTCATCCGCGACATCATCCACCGCATCAAGGATCGGTTTCCACTGCACGTGTTGGTCTGGCCGGTGCGGGTGCAGGGCGAGACGGCGGGTGCGGAAGTGACCGCTGCCGTCAACGGCTTCAACGCACTGCCATGGGACGGCGCCATCGCGCGGCCCGATCTGTTGATCGTGGCACGCGGCGGCGGCAGCCTGGAGGATCTGTGGGGCTTCAACGACGAAGCGCTCGCCCGGGCCGTCGCCGCTTCGGGTATTCCGGTGATTTCCGCGGTCGGCCACGAGACCGACTGGACATTGATCGATCTGGCTGCGGATGTGCGGGCGCCGACGCCGACAGGCGCCGCCGAGATCGCCGTGCCGGTCAAGGTCGACCTCGAAGCGACGCTTGCCGGCCTTGGCGCGCGGTTGAAGACCGCACTGTCGCGCAATTTCGAACGCAAGCGGCAGGCGGCACCCCCGGCCCCCCGTGCGCTGCCCACGCCCGCCCAGTTGCGGGCGCTGCCGCGGAGGCGCTTCGACGAGGCTCCGAGCCGGCTCGGCCGGGCGCTGGCGGTCAGCGTCGAGCGCAAGCGAGCCAGGCTTCTGGGGCAGCGGCTGACGCCGGCGACTTTGTCGCGGCGCATGAACGAAGCCCGCACGCTGACCCGTCGCGACCTCGCCCGTGCGCAAGCGGCGTTCTTCGCTATCGTGCGCGAGCGTCGAGCGCGGTTTTCACGCACGGCGACCAGACTGTCACCGGCGCCGATCGCAAGACGGCAGAAACTGCAAGGCGATGCCCTGCTGGCACTGACGCGGCGGCAGGACCAGGCGATTTCGCGGCGGCTGGACCGCCTGCGTGGAAAACTGACGCAGGCCGACCGGCTGCTGGCGACGCTCTCGCACAAGGCCGTGCTGGCGCGAGGCTTTGCGCTGGTCAAGGATGTGGACGGCGCCGTGGTCAAGCACGCGGCGGAGGTTGTGTCGGGGATGGCGCTTTCGCTGGAGTTCGCCGACGGCACCGCCGATGCAGTCGCCATCAGTGGCACGGCGCGGCCGAAGACGGTTGCCAAGCCCGCGGCCAAGCTCAAGGCGCCGGGCGGCCAAGGTTCGCTTTTCTGAGGGTGACCAAGACTTCTTTGAGGGTGAAATGACCGACCCGCACCGTGCGACGCCCTCGGGCAAACTGCGCGCCCGCGCCTTCGCGATCCCATTCGATGGAACGCCGGGCCGCTTCAACGCCATCACCGATGTGCCTGGCGTGACGGTGGGCTATACGACGCTGATCTCAGGGGATGGGCCGCTCGTCGTCGGCAAGGGTCCGGTACGCACCGGCGTGACCGCGATCCTGCCACGGCCCAGAGACGAGTTGGCCGTCCCGGCGTTCGCCGGCGTGTTCAGCGCCAATGGCAATGGCGAACTGACCGGCTCGCATCTGATAGAGGAACTCGGCGCGTTCAATCTTCCCATCACCATCACCAACACGCATTCCTGCGGCGTCAGCCGCGACGCAACGTTGCGCTGGATGCAGGCGGTGCTGCCGCAATCGCTCGACAGCGCCTGGGCGCTGCCGGTGGCGGGCGAGACTTACGACGGCTTCCTGAACGATATCAACGGCCACCATGTGAGCTTCGAGCACGTGTTTTCCGCGCTCGAAACGGCTGAAAGCGGGCCGATCGAAGAGGGCAGCGTCGGCGGCGGCGCAGGCATGATCACCTTCGGCTTCAAGGCAGGGTCCGGCACATCCTCGCGCCGCGTCGACTGGAATGGAGAGCGTTTCACGATCGGCTGCTTCGTCCAGTCGAATTTCGGTGCACGGCGGAACCTCGTGATCCGTGGCATCAGAGCCGGAGCGGAACTCGCCGAACCGGCGACCCGGGACAACACGCCGCGAGCGGAAAAGAGCTCCATCATCGCGATCGTCGCCACCGATGCGCCATTCATGCCGCACCAGTTGAAACGGCTGGCGAAACGCGTGCCGCTCGGCGTCGCGCTGACCGGCGGCTATGGATACAATTCATCCGGCGATATTTTTCTGGCCTTCAGCACGGCCAATGCCGATGCGGCGCGCGGCGCGGCCGGCAAGCTGGTCAGCGCCGGCTATATACCGGATGCCGACATCAACCCGTTCTTCGACGCCGTCGTTCAGAGCGTGGAAGAGGCAATCCTCAATGCTCTGGTCGCCAATGAAGACATGACCGGGCGCGACGACAATTTCGTGCCGGCGTTGCCGGAAGCATGGCTCGAGGAGAGATTTGGCAAAGCTGCGCGGCGATAAGACCGCGCAACTGCATCAGACAGCCAATGTTCGCCCGGCAGGTTTTGCCGGGGGGCGGTCCGTCAGCCGGCAGGCTTGTTGGAATTCCGCTCGTCCTGATCGGCCTCGGCCGCCTCTTCGAGCCTCGAAGCAATGAGCTCCTGAATGTCGCCGACCTCTTCCTGGATATCCTCCAGGGGTATGCCGGCTTCGGCGGCCTTGGCCGCACATTCCCTGGCGAGGGTCTCGGCCTGCTTCTCGATCCTGGCTGGCGAGGGCTGGCAGTGGACTTTTTCGCCAATCCACCCGCGCAAGAACTCGATTGCGTGTTCACTCATACTGCTGTTTCCCTAGCGGCTATGCCGGTTGGTAATCATAAACGTCGGCATCTTCGAAAAGATGCGTGCTGCCATTCGAGCCGAGTCGGCTTCGCCCGGCAAGCCGAACTTGTCCGAGGTCCACAGAGCCGAAGGGAATGGAGGGTTCAAGGAGCACGTTCTAGTTCTTGAGGACTGATTCTCTCGAGGAAACTCGTTCGACCCGCGCTATTGTTTCTATTTGCTTTTTGTCGGTTTTCAAGCCGTTTTAGATCACAATAGATGTCACAATAGCTAGCACATTTACCGCGCTCTCGCCGGCACCATGTAAGAGGCGAGCCGTCAAAGCCGCCGCTATATAGTGATAACCATTTGCAATGTCGACTCTGCTTGCGGTCCTGCTTCTTTCCGCCGCGCTTGCTGGTAGATATGTGGTGTGACGGGCCTTGCCGTGCAAGCTGCCGAGCGCCTCATGCAAGGCATGCAATAGCGTCTTGTGGAAACCCTGAAGTGCTTGTCTCAGGGTGGCTCTCTACCGCTGGCGGTAAAGGATCATGCCGGCATGATAGAGGACGCCTTCGACGAACTCACCATCCGCGGTGAAGCCCGTATCGTCCCAGTATTCTATGTGGTTGCCGTGCACTTCATAGCGTCCCCGGTAGGCGCTTTCGCGGTCACCGCGCGCTTCGTCATAACGGCCGTTCGCCAGGAGTTCGTGCCTGATATGGCGATCCTCGGTGACCCACATTCCGACATAGGGATGAGCTTGGTGCGTCATTGGTTCCTCCGCAAGGATTGGAGTTGCAGGAAGGGTCAGGCCGGTTGGAGCTACAGCAACGGCAATACCCGTAAGCACTGCGGCCAAAGTGGATCGCATCAATGCGCCGCCTTCGTCGGACGCACGACTATCTCGTTGACGTCGACATCGTCGGGCTGTTCGATTGCATAGCGCACTGCCCTGGCGATGGCATCGGGTTGCAGGGCAATAGCACGCCAGCTTTTCATGGCGGCGGCAGCGGCTTCGTCGGAGATCATGTTCGCCAGCTCGCTTTCCACCACGCCAGGATGAATGCAGGTTACGCGGATATCGTCACTCTCCTGGCGGAGCCCATCGGAAATCGCGCGGACAGCGTATTTCGTTGCGCAATAGACGGCAGCCGTGGGCGAGACGGCCAGTGCGCCAATGGAACCGATATTGATGATGTGACCGGAGCCGCGTGCCGTCATCTCGGGCAGAACCGCCGCGACGCCGTACAGAACACCCTTGATGTTGACGTCCACCATCAGCTCCCACTCGTCGACCTTCATGGCTGCCATTGCCGACAGCGGCATGACGCCCGCATTGTTGACGATGACATCGACCTGGCCCCATTCGGCCCGGGCTGCCTCGGCGAATGCTGCGACATCCGCCCTCCTGGTGACGTCGAGCGCGCACGCGAACCGTTCCACCAGCTGCCTCGATTTCGGCCGCAAGCGCTTCAAGGCGGTCGGTGCGGCGTGCGCCGAGCATCAGCTTCGCACCTGCCGCGCCAAGCTCGCGGGCAATGCCAGCGCCGATGCCGCTGGAGGCACCGGTGATCAGAACAACTCTGTTCATGGTCATCGAGATGATCCTTTTGGTCTGTGATTATTTTCACGATGTGAAGGGATTGGGTGCGGGTGAGCTCCCGCGGCGCGCCGGCCCTATTGGGGGGCTCACTGGGCGGTGTAGCCGCCATCGACCAGAAGCAAGGCCCCGGTGATGAAGCTGGACGCCGGCGAGGCAAGAAAGGCGATGGCCTCGGCAACTTCTTGCGGCTGGCCGATCCGGCCGATTGGATGCGCGCCGCCGAAGCTGCGCAGCATCTCCCGGCCATTCTCCACCACGCCTTCCATGATGTCGGTTTCGATCACGCCAGGGGCAACGGCGTTGCAGCGAATGCCCATGCGCCCGTATTCGATCGCGATCACCTTGGTCAGCTGTGCGACAGCCGCCTTGGAGGAGGCATAGGCCGCCTGCGTCTCGAAGGCCGCGACGGCCGAGATCGACGAGACATTGACGATCGCGCCGCCACCGCCGGCGGCCATCAGTTCCACGGCGGCACGGGCGGTGACGAAGCTGCCGCGCGCGTTGATCTGCAGAATGCGGTCATAGTCGTCGACCGAGGTCTCAGTCAGTCGTTTGTTGAGCGTGCGACCGGCATTGTTCACGACGATATCCAGTCGTCCGAAGCGCTTCGCGGCGAGTTCGACCGAGCGTCTGGCCAGGTCCTCGTCGGCGACATCGCCGACCAGCGTTGCCACATCCTCGGCTTCCAACTCGCGTACGCTGTCGCTGAGATCGCTTGCCACGATCCGGGCCCCGCGCGCACGCAGCAGCTCCGCCGTGCAGCGACCGATTCCGCGTGCCGCGCCGGTCACGAGAGCGACCTTTCCATCCAGGTTCCAGGAGGAAGGCAGTGATGTCATGGGGTATCTCCTTGGTCAACCGGCATCGACCTGGATCGGGGGATCAAGCCGTTCTTGCCGTTGCGACAGAGATAGAGCCATGGCATTGTCGCGATAACCCGCCCGCCGTTAACCTCTATGGTAAGTTTGGCTAACCAATGGACATCGATCTCAATGCAATTGCCGTCTTCGTCACCGTGGCCGAGGAACGCAATTTTCGCGCTGCGGCAGACCGGTTGGGCGTGACGCGCTCAGCGGTCAGCCAGAGCATCCTCAGGCTTGAACAGAGCCTTGGCATCGCATTGCTGCAGCGCACGACACGCAGCGTCAACCTGACCGAAGCGGGCGAGCGCCTGCTGGCGAGCGTCGCACCGGCGATCGCCGACGTGAACGCGGCAATCGAAGCCACCACGGAGTTGCTGGACCGCCCGCGCGGCCGCCTGCGGATCGCGGTTTCGTCTATCGCAGAGGCCTTTCTGTCAGGACCATTGCTGGCGTCCTTTGCAGAAAGATTTCCCGAGGTGCATCTGGATATTGTGGTCACCGACGAGGAATTCGACATCGTTGCCGAAGGCTATGATGCGGGAGTGAGGCTCGGCGAAGTGATCGAGCAGGACATGATTGCCGTGCCGGTATCGGGCGATCAGCGACAGATGGCCGTCTGCGCCCCGCGCTATCTCGAAAAGTTCGGAGCACCCGTCCATCCGCGTGAGCTTGTGGCTCATCGCTGTATCGGCTGGCGGCCGGCGCCGGGAGTTTCGCCCTATCGCTGGGAGTTCGGCGAGGACGGGCGCGAGTTCGACGTGGCAGTCGCGCCCGAGATCACGACCAACGACATGTGGCTGATGATCCGGCTGGCCGTTGCGGGCGCCGGGATCACGTTCGGCATGGCCGATACATTCCGCCCCTGGCTCGACCGCGGCGAGCTCGTGCCAATCCTCGACGGCTATTTTCCGCCGTTTGCGGGTTTCTATCTCTATTTCCCAAGCCGACGGAATATCGCGCCGAAGCTGAGAGCCCTCGTGGATCACCTGCGCGGCGCGCGCCAGGCGCGGGATCGCAGGTAACCGCAACCGGATCGTAGAGATCGCTTGCGCTATTGGTCAGAAGCCTGGCTGAAAGCTGAATGGTACCGTTGGCTGGGATCGAACCAGCGACCTCCGGATCCACAATCCGGCGCTCTAACCATCTGAGCTACAACGGCACGTTTGCCTGAGCGGGATCGAGATGAAACGTTCGGGACCCGCTCTGTCGTTCGGCGATGCGTCCATACGGGCTATCGGAGTTTAATTCAAGGCTTTTGGCAAGGCAAAAGCTCGCTCCGGCATCGAGTCATTTTCCGCCGGACAAAAGAAAAGGCCGGCGGGAGGAGGTGCCGGCCTTTTCCTGTTACGAGCCAGCGGGAGGAGGTGCTGGCTGGCCACCCCGGTGAGCAGAGGGAGGAGGTTCCACCCGCCGGGTATTCACTTAAACCACTATATCGCACATCTATTTGTCTGACGAAATGCGACCTTTTGATGCATCGTCAAACTGTGCGCAAATATTAGGCGATCTTGATTTCTTTCACGGCCTTCTCGAAGGCGGTCTTGATCGGCTTGGATACGTCCTCGGCCGCCTTGGCAGCAACCGCCTGGAAGTCCTTAGCCTGCTCGACGGTCATTTCGACGCGCTTGCGCAGGAAAGCGGTCTGCAACTCGACGACTTCCGACAGCGACTTGGCGCCGATCAGCGCTTCGAAATGCGAGAAGCCGGCTTCGGCATTGGCGCGCAGGGCGGCGATGGTCTTGAGCGACAGGTCGCTGGAAACGGACTTGGCGGTCTCATAGGTCGACTCCAGAGCCTTCTGGGTCTCCTCGGCGCCGGTCTTCAGCTTGGCGTAGGCCTCTTTCGACTGCTCAACGCCCTTCTCGGCGAAGGCACGGATCTGGTCGGTGGCCTTCGAAGCGTCGAAGCTCGGGAATTCAACGTTTTCGATCGTTTCAGCGGTCTTGGTCCTGGACATTTTCCATCCTTTTCAGCGGCAGCGGCTTTGACAAAATGCCGTCTCGTTCATCTATCATGGCAATATAAAGGCAAATTTTGTGCATTGCAACATGTTTGTTGCATCGCACCATAAAATATTTGGTTCGCGGCGTTAACCACGCGCCTAGAGATTCCGCTGGTTGCACGCTATGACTTGTGGACCTTCGCGCCGTCGGCTTTTATTAACAAAGCGTTAACCGCAAATTGCCCGCTCTGTGAGGGTCGCCAAGCGCATGCCGGCTGAAAACTACTCCTTCCTTGACGTCGCCGTGCTCGACGCCGTCCGCCTGCGCTTCGCCGCAGGCGACGCGATCGCCATTCTGTCGGCAGATCTCGAGCAGGTGATCTGGGCCAACGGGCCCGGCGCGGCGGTATTCGGCTATCCGGACATCGGCGCTATCATCGGCGCCTCGGCAGGGTTGCCGCTGATCGCCCGGCGCCAGATCATGGCAACCAGCGGTTTTCCGCAGATCGGCCGCGACCGTGCCATCACGGTCCGGCTGGCGACCGGCCTGACCAGCCGCGCCGTCGGTTTCCTGGCCAGCGCGGTGACCATGCCCGATGGCGAGGAAGCAATCATGCTGGCGCTGCCGGCGGCGCAGACCGGCTCGCGCAGCGCCGCCGAGATCGCCGACCGCGCCATCGGTGGCTTTACGGAAGACGGCCACTACATCGCCTTTGTCGATGCCAAGGGCAATATCGACGCCGCATCGGACGGCTTTTCGGCGCTCGGCATCCGGCCTGAGACGCTGGCCGCGCTTGTCGCCGACGTGGCGAACGAGAGCGACCGCATCGTCAAGCGCCTGGTTCCGGGTGGGTCCAGCTCCTATCCCGCGGGCCTTGCCCGGCTGACGGAAGAGCGGCACCTGCTGGTGGTGATCGACGAGGACCGGCTTGACGGCGAGGCTCCCGATGGCGAACGCGCCGGCGGGGAAACCGAGGCGGCAGCGGCACCGAGCGGTGGCGATCTTCCCCAACCAACGGACCAGGACAACGAGCAGCCGATCGCCAGCAGCGGCGCGGCGGAGATCGACCTTGCAGCGATGGAAGGCACCTCGGCATCGGCGGAGCACGAACCTGCCGACGCGGCCGACGATCACCGCACGGTTGGCAACGCGCCGACGCAGCATGACCATTGGTACTTCAATGCCGGCGACGACGCGCAGGTCCCGCCCGGCGCAGCTGCGTCCAGCGAAGTCGAGACCAGCCCGGACGCTTCGCAGGCCAGCCCGGATACTTCGCCGGAAAGCGCCGCAAAAGCCACCAAAGCCGCCTCCCCGGCCGAACACCGCGCTTCGGCGATCGATCGCACCGCCGCGCCCATGCGTTTCGTCTGGCGTACCGACGCGGAGGGCCATTTCAGCGCCCTGTCGCCGGAATTTGCCGAGCTCGTCGGCAAGCCTGCCGCCGACGTGATCGGCCGCCGCTTCGAGGATGTTTCGGCCGCCTATGGCCTCGATGCTTCTGGCGAGATTGCCGGCCTGCTCGAACGGCGCGACACCTGGTCCGGCCGCTCCGTGCTGTGGCCGGTCGCCGGCACCGATCTGAAGATACCCGTCGATCTGGCGGCGCTCCCGGTTTACAGCCGCAGCCGCGTTTTCGAAGGTTTTCGCGGTTTCGGCGTGGCCAGGAGCGGCGATGCGGTGGTCGATCCGGATGCCGTCGGCATGGCCCTTGTCGCCGAGGAGAAACCTGCCGCGACCATCGGGCCGAAAGCCGTCGAACCTCTCCCCGAGACACCTAAACCCGCCGATCCGTTCAGGGGCGAAGTGCCGGCATTGACCATCGTGCCAAAACCCGAGCGGCGCTTTGCCGACAAGGTGATCCGGCTGGCCGAGCACCGGCAGCCGGCCAACGACAAGGGCCTGTCGACGCTGGAACGCAGCGCGTTTCGCGAGATTGGCGAGCGTCTCAAGAAGGACAGCACCCCGGCCGAAGAGCAGCCCAGCGCCGGAAAGCAGAAGCCGGTTGAGAAAGTCGAGGCAGCCGGCAAGGCCGACGAGCCAAAGCTGAAAGAAGCCGGCCCGACGGACAAGGGTGAGATGCCGGAACCAGGTCCGGAAAGCGAGGCGGCTGCCGCCGAACCGCCCGAGGCCGATGCCGAGGACCAGAAGGACCTCGCCCGACTTGACGGCGAGCAGCCGGATGAGGTGGAAGCAGAGGCGCAAGCCGGCGAACCCGTCACACGCCCTGTTTCCGGATCGCTGCTCGACTATGCCGACCGCGAACCCAGAGATGAGGCGCAGGAAGGCGTTGAGCCCAGCACGAACCGTCGAACGATCGTCGCCGAAGCGCCGCGGGATGGCGACGACGACAGCATGACGGCCGAAGACTTCCGTGACGCCGAGGACAGCGAGGATTGGTCCGAGGACAGCGCAGCCGCAGCCGACGCTGCCGGCCATGTGCCGCCCGTCGAGCGGCCGCAGGCACCACCGCTCAAACTCGACGGCTTCGTGCCGTCGGCGTTTGCCGGAGAGGACAACACGGGGCCGGATACCTCGATCCTCGGCAAGCTGCCAGTGCCGGTGCTTATCCATTCCGGCGACCAGCTGCATTACGCGAACGACGAATTCCTCGGATTGACCGGCTATGCGACGCTCAATGCCCTGGACGAGGCTGGCGGGCTCGGCGCGCTGTTTGCCGACCCTTATGCCGACGACGGCAGTTCGGATGGCGGCGACCGCGCTCTGCGGCTGAAAACGCGCGAAGGTCAGGAGTTTCCGATCGATGCGATTTTACGCTCCGTGCCCTGGGGAAACGGCAAGGCGCTGATGCTGGTCGTACGTCGTTCCGGCGACGACGAGGCAGCAGCCATTCCACATGGCGCCGCCGAAGACCAAACGCAGCCGGATGTTTCCGAGCTCAAGGCACGTATTGCCGAAATGCGCACTATCATCGACACCGCCACCGACGGCGTCGTGCTGATCGGCCGCAACGGAACGATCCGTTCAATTAGCCGTCCGGCGGAAGCGCTGTTCGGCTTCGACAGCGACGAGGTGACCGGCAAACCGTTCGTCTCGCTGTTTGCGATCGAAAGCCAGCGCGCGGCGCGTGACTATCTCGAGGGGTTGTCGGAGCCCGGCGTTGCAAGCGTGATGAACGATGGCCGCGAGGTGATCGGGCGCGAGGCGCAGGGGCGTTTCATTCCGCTGTTCATGACTATCGGCAGGCTGCCCAACGACAGCGGCTTCTGTGCGGTGGTGCGCGATATCACCCAGTGGAAGCGGGCCGAAGAGGACTTGACCCAGGCGCGCGCAGTCGCCGAACGCGCTTCGTCGCAGAAGACCGATTTTCTGGCCCGCATTAGCCACGAGATCCGCACGCCGCTCAACGCCATAATCGGCTTTTCCGAGCTGATGGTCGACGAGAAATTCGGGCCGGTGGCCAATGACCGTTATCGCGACTATCTGCGCGACATCAACCGTTCGGGCAACCACGTTCTCGACCTGGTCAACGACCTGCTCGACATTTCGAAAATCGAGGCCGGCCAGCAGGAGATGGCCTATGAGGCGGTGTCGCTTAACGACACACTGGCCGAAACCGTGGCGATGATGCAGCCGCAAGCGAACCGGGAACGCGTCATCATCCGCTCCAGCTTCGCCTCGCGGCTGCCGGAAGTGGTGGCCGATCTGCGCAGCGTGCGGCAGATCGCGCTCAACATCCTGTCGAACGCCGTCCGCTACACGCAGGCTGGCGGCCAGGTGATCGTGTCGACGGCTTACGAGATCTCCGGCGATGTCGTCATGCGCGTGCGCGATACCGGCATCGGCATGAGCCAGTCCGAGATCGAGCAGGCGCTGAAGCCGTTCAAGCAGATCAATGCGCTGAAGCGCGGCCGTGGCGACGGCACGGGTCTTGGGCTGCCGCTGACCAAGGCGATGGTCGAAGCGAACCGGGCTCGGTTCACCATCAACTCGACGCCCGGCGAGGGAACCTTGGTCGAAGTCGCCTTTCCCTCGACCCGCGTGCTCGCCGGTTAGCTATGGTTGCGCAAAGAAAAAAGGCGTCCAACAGGACGCCTTGAATGATAGGATTGCTGTCACAACGGGGCTTGAGCGAATCAGATCCTCTCGGGGCTAAGAGGAACGGGATTTCTCCCTCAAGTTACGCACGACTATTGATGCCGGGCCTTAACAAATCCTTACCGGCACGCCGGAAAATTTACCAATGTGTACCACTCATGAAATCTAGGTAAATTCCGAAGAGATAATTTGTTAACGATACCGGAGACCTCAAAACAGCTCCTACCTTGGATCCCGGGGTCAGTCGGCAAGCTGCGGCAGGTTGCGGAACAGCTCGAGCGCTTCGGGATTGGCGAGCGCTTCCTTGTTCTTGATGGCGCGGCCGTGCACCATGTCGCGTACCGCGAGCTCGGTGATCTTGCCCGATTTGGTTCGCGGAATATCGCTGACGGCGACGATCTTGGCCGGCACGTGGCGCGGGCTCGCCCCGGTGCGGATTTTCGCGCGGATGCGTTTTTCCAGCTCGGCATCGAGCTCAACGCCGGCCGCCAGCCGCACGAACAGCACGACACGCACGTCATTGTCGAAATCCTGGCCGATGCACAGCGCTTCGAGGATTTCCGGCATCTGCTCGACCTGATTGTAGATCTCCGCCGTGCCGATCCTGACACCGCCCGGATTGAGCGTGGCGTCGGAACGGCCATGGATGATCAGGCCGCCATGGACGGTCCATTCGGCGAAATCGCCGTGGCACCAGACATCGTCGAAACGTTCGAAATAGGCGGCTTTGTATTTCCTGCCGTCAGGGTCGTTCCAGAAGCCGATCGGCATTGCCGGAAAGGCCTTGGTGCAGACGAGCTCGCCCTTCTCCTGGCGGAGCGGGCGGCCGTCATCGGCCCAGACATCGACGGCAAGGCCGAGCCCGGGCCCTTGGATCTCGCCGGTCCATACCGGTTCGATCGGCACGCCGAGCACGAAGCAGGAGACGATATCGGTGCCGCCGGAAATCGAAGCCAGATGCACGTCCTTCTTGATGCCTTCATAGACGAAGCGGAAATCTTCCGGCGATAGCGGCGAGCCGGTCGATGAGATGGTGCGCACGCTGGAAAGATCATGCGTGCGGATCGGCTTCAGGCCGGCCTTGCGCACGGAATCGATGAATTTGGCCGAGGTGCCGAAATAGGTCATCTTTTCGGCATCGGCGAAGTCGAACAGCGCATTGCCGTCCGGGTAGAACGGCGAGCCGTCGTAGAGCAGCAAGGTGGCGCCCGATGCCAGGCCCGACACCAGCCAGTTCCACATCATCCAGCCGCAGGTGGTGAAGTAGAAGAAGCGGTCGCCGTCGAGCAGGCCGGCATGCAGCCGTTCTTCCTTGACGTGCTGGATCAGCGTTCCGCCGGCCGAATGGACAATGCATTTGGGAATGCCGGTCGTGCCCGATGAAAACAGGATGTACAGCGGATGCGAAAACGGCAGCCTTTCGTAGGCGACAGGCCTTGCGCCAAAGGGTGACAGCGCCTCTTCCAGCGCAGCCGCCTTCCCGATGGTCGCGGCGACGTCGAGCGAGGTGCCGAGATAGTCGACAATGAGGACTTTACGGACGGTGGCGAGCTTGCCCGCCACGGCCGCGATCTTGTCGGCGACTTCGATCGCCTTGCCATTGTACCAGTAGCCGTCCGGCGCGATGAACACGACAGGCTCGATCTGGCCGAACCGATCGAGAACCCCCTGCTCGCCGAAATCTGGGGAGCAGGACGACCAGACCGCGCCGATCGAGGCGGCCGCCAGCATCGCAGCAACGGTCTCCGGCATGTTGGGCATCATCGCGGCGATGCGGTCGCCCTTCTTCACCTTGAGCGACAGGAAAAGCTGCTGCAGCCGCGAGGTCAGCGCATGCAGCTCGTTCCAGGACAGCCGCCGCTCGACCTTGTCCTCGCCGCGAAAGACGATTGCGTCGCCAAGCCCGGTTTTCTTGAGGAGATTCTCGGCGAAGTTCAGCTTTGCCTCAGGAAAGAAGGTCGCGCCGGGCATCTTGTTGCCATCGACCAGCACGCGTTCGCCCTTGTCGCCGACGATGCCACAAAAGTCCCAGACCAGGCTCCAGAAGGTCTCGCGATCATCGATCGACCAGCGATGCAGGTCGGCATAGGAGGAGAAAACCTTGCCGGCCATGTTCGCCGCGGCGTTCATGAAGGCGGTCATCGGCGCCGCGTCGATCTGCTCTTGCGTCGGGATCCAGAGCGGTGCGTCGTCAGCCATCTTTGTTCCTCCTCAAAGCACGTCACGTTTGAAGAGATTCACGCGACGCGCTTTAAACTTTTGTCTTTATGCATGTCGTTTATCCCAAAACCGCTGCGCACTTTTGGGCGACATGCATTGGCATCGCTTATGCATATCGCGATGCAGCAGAGCAAGATTTTGTTGGACCGCGCCGGTCAGGGTGTGCGCAAATGCCATCGCCGGGCCATAAAGACTTGAAATGCGTCAGCCGTCGGTTACACCCGTCGGGCGATTTTGTCGGAATGGAAGCATACGGGGCGATATGCCATCACCTTTGATCCGACGCGGAATATGGGCGATCGGCGCAGCCGTCATCGTCATCGCGCTGGTTGTCGCAGCCTTGCCGTTGATCGCCTCGACCCGCATCGTACGCGACCGTATCGCGTGGGAAATGAGTGCGTGGAGCGGTTTCCGGGTCACCATCGACGGCGCGCCGCGTATCGAGGTCTGGCCGAATTTCCGGGCGATCCTGAGCGACGTGACGCTGTCGCAATGGACAGAGACGGATGCGCCGCCCGTGGTCGAGGCCGAACGGGTCGAGGTCGACCTCTCAGCGATGGCGGCGCTGCGTGGCGATGTGGTGTTTTCGACGGCGCGGCTGGTACGACCGACGATCCGGGTTCAGCGTACCGCGAGCGGGTTTTTCCTGCCTGTGATTCCCAGCGGTGGGCGCATTACGCGTTCGATCGATGCTGCCCGCGCGGTGATCAACACAAATCCAGCCAAGCCGGATCTCGGCAAGCTGCCGACAGATCCGTTCGGCACAGTCGAGTTCAAGGACGGCCGCGTAGTGGCTGCCATCGGCGGCAAGGACCAAGAGATATTGAGCAGCCTGAGCGGCCAGGCGAATTGGGCCGCGATGAATAGCAATGCGACGCTGTCGGCGACCGGGATATGGCGCGGCGAAAGTGTTGCCATCGACGCAGCATCGCCGAACCCGCTCGTGCTGTTTGGTGGCGGCACAGCACCGGCCACATTTTCCTTCAAGGCGGCACCGGCCAGTTTTTCGTTCGACGGCCGTGCCAGCATGTCGGAGAACGGCTATTTCGACGGCCAGGCGAAATTCGCCGCACCTTCGCTCCGACGCGTGCTCGAATGGTCGCAGGCCGGCATCGCGCCCGGTGCCGCAATCGGCTCGATCTCGGTTTCAAGCAAGATCACGGCGACGGCCGGGCGCGTCAAATTTGAAAACACGGCCCTGACCCTCGACAACAACCCGGGAATGGGTGCGCTGGACTTCACCTATGGTGAGGCACTGCCGGTGATCTCCGGCACACTTGCCTTCGATACGCTCGACCTCAGATCATTTCTCTCCGCCTTTACGCCGGTACCATCCGCCGGCGGCACCGGCCCGGGCGAAATCGATACGAGCTTCGCCGACCGGATCAATCTCGATCTCAGGCTGTCGGCGGCGCATGCCACCGCCGGCGCCATCCAGCTTGCCGACGTCGCTGCCACTGCCCAGGTCAAGAACGGCCTTGCCGTCTTCGACATCTCGGATGCATCCGCCTTTGGCGGCAACGTCCAGAGCAGCGTCCGTTTCGACCGCAAGCCCGCCGGCACGGAAGTCGAGATCCGGCTGCTTGCTTCCGATATCGACGGCGGCGCTTTCGGCACCGCGGCCGGGATGACACGGCTGGTGCCGATCGGCACTGGAACCGTTTCGGTCATCCTCAAGGGGCCTGGCAGAACCTGGGACTCGATTTTCGAAAACGCCAATGGCTCGCTGTCGGCGACGTTCGGCGCGGGTGCGCTGAGCCGGCTTAACCTGCCGGCGTTCCTCAAGCACACCGAACAGGGCGGATTCTTCGCGCTGGACGACGTCTCGGACGGAACGCTGCCGATCGACGGGGCCGAGCTCAAGGCGAGCATTTCGAACGGCGTGGCGCGCATCGACAAGGCCGAGGTGAATTCCGCGCAATACAAGATCTGGCTTTCCGGCATCGCATCCTATGCCGGACGCGGGCTGGCGCTGTCCGGCGGCATCGTCCAGCCGAGCCAGGCTGCCACGCAGACGAACGGCCAGGGACCCAATCAGTCGTCCTTCTTCGTCGGCGGAACGTGGAGCACGCCGTTCATCTCGCCGATAAGCCGCGGCGTTTCGGGAGAGTAAGCAGCAGCAGCAGCTTCAACCGCGCTGCGCGGCCTGCTCGTCGCGCTGGCGCTGCACCTCGCGGCGTTTGTTTGCGAGCGAAGCGATGATCACGCCAACTGCGACGACCGCGATCAAGATGGTGCAGGCTGCGTTGATTTCCGGCGTCACGCCAAGGCGGACCTGGCTGTAGATCTTCATCGGCAGCGTCGTGGCGCCGGGTCCCGAGGTGAAGCTGGCAATAACCAAATCGTCGAGCGACAGCGTGAAGGCCAGCATCCAGCCGGAGACGATAGCCGGCATGATGACCGGCAGCGTGATCTGGAAGAAGGTCTTCACCGGTGGCGCACCGAGGTCCATCGCGGCCTCTTCCAGCGAACGATCGAAAGTGATCAGGCGCGACTGAACCACCACCGCGACGAAGCACATGGTCAGCGTGGTGTGGGCAAGCGTCACCGTCAGAAAGCCGCGGTCGAGGCCGACGGCGACGAAGAGCAGCAGCAGCGACAGGCCGGTGATGACTTCCGGCATGACCAGCGGCGCAAACACCATGCCGGAAAACAGAAGCCGGCCGCGAAAGCGCGTGTAGCGTGTCAAGGTGAGCGCCGCCAGCGTGCCGAGCACGGTCGCCACGCTTGCCGAGATGACGCCGACGCGGGCCGTCACCCAGGTGGCGTCCATCAGACCCCGGTTGTGGAACAGCGACACGTACCATTTCGTCGAGAAGCCACCCCAGACGGTGACCAGCTTCGATTCGTTGAAAGAGAACACGACGAGCAGGACGATCGGCAGGTAAAGAAAGGCAAAGCCGAGCACGATCGAAATGATGTTGAAGCGGCTCCAGGTCGCGTTCATTGGTCCTGCTCCTGGGCGCGCGCCTGGGCTCGCTGGAAGAGCATGATCGGCACGATCAGCAGCAGCAGCAAGATGACGGCAACCGCGGACGACACCGGCCAGTCACGGTTGGCGAAGAACTCGTTCCACAGCGTCCTGCCGATCATCAGCGTCTGCGAGCCGCCGAGCAGGTCGGGAATGACGAACTCGCCGACGGCGGGAATGAACACCAGCAGGCAGCCAGCGATGACGCCGGGCAGCGACAAGGGGAAGGTGATCTTCCAAAAGGCGCTGGTCGGCGGACAGCCGAGATCCTTGGCGGCCTCGATCAGAGAATGGTCCATCTTCTCCAAGGACGAATAGAGCGGCAGCACCATGAACGGCAGATAGGAGTAGACGATGCCGATGAAGATCGCCGTATAGGTGTTGAGGATGATCAGCGGTTGGCTGATGATGCCGGTGGCGAGCAGCAGCTGGTTGAGCAGGCCCTCGGGCTTGAGGATGCCGATCCAGGCGTAGACACGGATCAGAAACGAGGTCCAGAACGGCAGGATCACCAGCATCAGCAAGGTCGGGCGAATCGTCGCTGGGGCGCGCGCCATGCCATAGGCTATGGGATAGCCGACCAGCAATGTCAGGACCGTCGAGATGGCGGCGACGATGACGCTCGTCACATAGGCATTGAAGTAAAGCGCATCCTGCGTCAGCCAGGTATAGTTGTCGAAATTCAGTGCGCCGAATCCTGAAATAAACCCGGAAATGCCGCTGCGGAAATCAAGCACCGGCGTGTAGGGCGGCATGGCGATCGCCGTCTGCGACAGCGAAATCTTGAAGACAATGATGAAAGGGACGAGAAAGAAGAACAGCAGCCAGAGGTAGGGGATGATGATGACGAGCCGGCTAACGAACGCCGCTCCCAGCCTGACCAAGGCGGATTTGCCGGCAGCGCTTGCCGGAGAGCTTGTTGCGGCAGTGACAGCGGACATGATCAGTCTCTACCGTGTCAGGACGACGCCGGCGTCGGGGCGGAAAGAAACCCAGGCGCGGTCGTTCCAGGTCAATGGGTCCTCGGTGAGACGTGCCGCGTTCATGGTGCTCGCCCGCACCACCTGACCGTCGTTCAGCCTGACGTGATAGACGGTCATGTCGCCGAGATAGGCTATGTCGTAGACCTCGCCCTCGATGGCGTTGACGGCACCGGCCGGTTTTATGGAGGACACCTTGATCTTCTCCGGCCTGATGGCGAAGGTGACGGATGTTCCGGCGGCGGCACTGCCGGCGTTTTCGGTCCGGATGGTGATGCCGTTGCCGGCATCGATGCTCGCGCTGCCGGCCTCGCCAGCCGCGATCTTGCCGTCGAACATATTCACATTGCCGACGAAGCCGGCGACGAAGCGGGAACCCGGCGCTTCGTAGACCTCGGCCGGCGTCGCCACCTGCATCACCTCGCCCTTGTCGATGATGGCGATGCGGTCGGCCATCGTCATCGCCTCTTCCTGATCATGGGTGACGACGACGAAGGTGAGGCCGAGGTTCTGCTGCAGGTCCATCAGCTCGAACTGGGTCTCCTCGCGCAGCTTCTTGTCCAGCGCGCCAAGCGGCTCGTCGAGCAGCAGGACTTTCGGCCGCTTTGCCACCGAGCGCGCGAGTGCGACGCGCTGGCGCTGGCCGCCCGACAATTGGTGCGGTTTGCGCTTGGCGAACTGCTCGAGCTTGACCAGCTTCAGCATCTCGGCGACGCGCTTGTCGATGTCGGCCTTGGCCATGCCTTCCTGCTTGAGGCCGAAGGCAATGTTGTTCTCGACCGTCATGTGCGGAAACAAGGCGTAGGACTGGAACATCATGTTGACCGGCCGCCGGTAGGGCGGAATGCCGCGCAGATCCTGGCCGTCGAGCAGGATGCGGCCGGCGGTCGGCTCCTCGAAGCCCGCAAGCATCCTGAGCAGTGTCGATTTCCCGCAGCCTGAGGCCCCCAGCAAGGCAAAGAATTCGCGTTCGAAAATGGTCAGCGACAGGTTGTTGACCGCTGTGAACTCACCGAATTTCTTGGTGACGTTGTCGAACTGGATGTATGGCTTGGCGTTCGGATCGTTCCATGGCGCAAAATCCCTGCGGATGCTGCCAAGCGATTTCATGTCCCACTCCGTCCTGCTGCTTGCCCCATGAGAAAGCGGCTCCGGCAACGGCTGCCGGAGCCTGGTCAGATTGCTATTGGCCGGTGACGATCTTGGTCCAGGTGCGGGTGATGATGCGCTGGGTCTTGGGATCGTAAGGCGATACGGTGTAGAGCTTCTGCAAGGTGGCTGCATCCGGATAGATCGCCGGATCTTCCAGGATCGCCTTGTCGATGAACTGCTGCGAAGCCTTGTTGCCGTTGGCATAGAGCACATAGTTCGACGATTTGGCGATCACTTCGGGCTTCATCATGTAGTTCAGGAACTCATGCGCTTCGGCGACATGCGCTGCACCGGCCGGGATCGCCATCTGGTCGAACCACATCTGGGCACCTTCCTTCGGCACGGAGTAGCCGATCTCGACACCCTGCTTGGCTTCGTCCGCGCGGTTGCGGGCCTGGAAGACGTCACCCGACCAGCCGACCGCCAGGCAGATGTCGCCATTGGCCAGGGCGTTGATGTATTCGGAGGAGTGGAACTTGCGGATATAGGGCCGGACCTTCAGCAAGGTTTCTTCGGCCTTGGCAATCTCATCGGGCGACGTGCTGTTCGGATCGAGGCCCAGATATTTCAGTGCCGCCGGTATGATGTCGGCCGGCGAATCCAGTACATAGACGCCGCAGTCCTTCAATTTGGCCAGGCTTTCGGGATTGAAGAACACGTCCCAGCTGTCGATCTTGTCGGTGCCGAGCGCTGCCTGCACCTTCTTGATGTTGTAGCCGATGCCGACCGTACCCCACATGTAGTTGATCGAATATTCGTTGCCGGGATCATATTTGGCGGTCCGTTCCATGACCGTGTCCCACATATTTGAAATGTTCGGCAGTTTCGACTTGTCGAGCTTCTGGAACACACCCGCCTGGATCTGGCGTGCAAGGAAATTGCCGCTGGGCACGACGACATCGTAGCCGCTGCCGCCGGCGAGCAGTTTCGTTTCCAGGATCTCGTTGGAATCGAAAGTGTCGTAGACGACCTTGATGCCGGTTTCCTTGGTGAAGTCGTCGATGATCGAACTGTCGATATAGTCCGACCAGTTGAAGACGTTGACGACGCGATCCTCGGCATGCGCGCCAAAGGTAAAAACTGCCAGAAACGCCGAAGTCGCCGAAAGCCAGAGCGCTTTGCGGGTCATGCTATTCTCCTTTGATGAGTGTTCCGTCGCCAGCTCGTCGCGGCGTCCGCGCGGCTGGGCATTTGCTTCAAGGTATTGGGCTTGCAGGCAGGCGACAAGCGCGAATTGCCGGCGCCATTATGGTTCGGCGGCGAGCCGACAGCGAAGACCTGGCGTGGCGTTGGTGGTGTTCCGACGCCGTCGGAAGCTTTCGCTACGGCGCGGGCAGGGAGACGACGATATTGTCCGGCCTCAATGCGGCCGGCATGGAGACTTGGCAAGATACGCCTGTCTTGTTGTTGCCGTGATCGCAGCCTGCCCGCGCGGCTGCGACGTTGTCAATGGTTCATCTCGCTTTGACGCGCGCACTGCATCAATTAGGTGACGGCACACCGATGACGCCCGCTCGCGCGGGCCGCGTCTGGCGCTTGAACTCGAGCCCGATATGGACGAGGAGCGCGGTGACGACGACGGCACCGCCGACGATGGTACGCGCCGACGGCACCTCGGAATGAATGAGCCAGACCCAGATCGGGCCAAGGATCGGTTCGAACGTGCCGAGCAGCGCCGCCACAGCGGCCGGAACAAGCCGGGCACCGGTGGCGAAGAAGGCGAGACCGAGTCCCAGATTGATCACGCCAAAGGCAAAGAGGAAGCCCATATCGTGGCTGGAGACGCCCAGCGCCGACGCCTGCGATGCCGCAAAGGCGGCCGCCAGCATCGTGCCGAGGCAGGTCGCCGGCGTCATGCGCACATGGGCAAAGCGGCGCGTGATGACGGTGGCGATCGAGAACATGACAGCGATGAGCAGCGCCAGCCCGTCGCCGATTGGCGACACCGCGCCATCGAGCGATTCCGACACCATGATGGCGACGCCGACAATAACGGCGGCGATCGCCACCCAGGTCGCCACCGCCACCCGTTCGCGAAACAGCGCCCAGGCAAACAGCGCCGCCAGAAGCGGCACGCCGGCCTGCATCAACAGGATGTTGGCGACGGTGGTATAGGCAAGCGCCACGACGAAAGAGGTCGACGCCGTGGCGAAGCAGAACGCCACCGCAAGGCCGGCCAGGCCCATGCCGCGAAACAGCTTCAGCGTGCCACGCCAGCCATCGCGCCAGACCATGAAGCAGAGCAGGAAGGCGGCGGCCCAGACCGAGCGCCAGAACACCACCGTCCAGCTGTCGGCGTTGTCGATGAAGCGCGCAATGCTGCCGCCGAAGCTCCACATCAACGCCGACAGGAATACCAGCAGGAAGCCGACGCGTTCGCCTTGCGGCGACACGATCGGCGAAGCGGCAACCGGAGATGATGCGGTATCGGTCATGGGTATGACTGTCGGCGAATTCGGAGCAGCACGATGTGCAATGGACGACAGAGACGTGCCTCATTCGCGTAACGCAAAGCAGAAGGCCGGGCGTGATCCAGTTCGATGTTCCGTTTGGCGCACTGATGAGGGCGCATCGCCCTCGCCCGGCGATGATCCGAGGCGACCGGTCGACGATGGCTTTACGACGTGCCCCTATTGCCGCGGATAAAGCGCCAGAGACCGGCCAGCGGAACCAGCAGGAGCAGGCCAAACTTTTTCAGCGCGATCAGCGCCACGACCAGAAAACCTGCTTTCGCCGCCAGCTTGCCGGCAATCAGGCCACCGACGCCAATCGCCGCAACAGTATCGACGCCCGGCACGAAATCAGCGTATGTCTTGCCGGTATTGAAGTCCGCGAGGCCAAGCACTTCATCCAGGCTTTGCCTTATCTCCGGCAATTGTTCCACCGTCGCGATATAGCTCATCACGAAGACGCCCTCCCTGCCAAGGAAACGGACGTCGTAGTTGAGCGTATGGGCGGCATCGTTGCCAAATTGCAGCTCCTTGGCCCAGTGCAGGCGCTTGTGGGCCGCGTCATAAACCGGCGGCGACGCCCAGCCGATCAGCGTAATGGGCGCATAGCCATCCTTTACCCTCTGATCGTTGCCGGACAGAGTGTCTGACTGCATGTTGCGCAGCAGTTCATTGTAATCGATGGACGCGGCGTCGCTGTCGTCGACGTAACCGATCTTTTCCCAGCGCAGCTCTATCCCCCAATTGTTGTCGGCAATGGGATCATGGGAGACTGGAAAGATCATGCCGAGGGCATCGGAACCAGAGTCGGGCGGATTGCCCCAGGCTTCGGTGAGGACGGAGAGCGTGTCCTTCTTGTCCAGAAAATAGAACTTGTCCTTGAGGTCGAGATGGATGCCTTCGGCAAGATTTATCGCGCCGGTCTTCGGATCGATCTTGTCCAGGAACGCCTTGCCGGCATCATTATACTGTTGATAGGACTTGAAGAAATCCGAGGACTTTTCAGCCAATGCGGGATCGGCGGAAAACGCGAGCGCCAAGCCAAGCCAAAAAACTGTCCTGCCCATCATTGATCCCCCGACCGTTGCGCAGTTCTTTTTTTTGATACCGTACCGTCAATGCTGAATCAATATTCGGCTGAATCAATATTTTGGCCGAACCAATATTTTGGCCGGCAACCGCGAACCAGCTTACTGGTTGCCGCCGCAGGAACAGATGAGGTCCTTTGGTCGAAGATTCAGCCGCAATATTGCTGGAGCCGAATCACTGGAAATCGAACGCCGACAGTCCCGTGACCATCTCGTCGAGGCCGAGCGGACGTGTAACGGGTGGCTCGGCGCGGGCGAGGCAGCCGATGCGTTCGCACAGCCGGCAGGCAGGGCCGACCGGCGTAGCCAGCGCAGCGGCGCTCTGTCCGGTCTTGCCGATGGCGGCCGGCCCCGGCAATGCCGCTCCATAGACGACCTCGTCGCGAAAACCGATGTCGCAGCCGAGCAACAGCGCCGTGCGCCGCGGGCGCTCGGCAAACGAGCCCTGCGGCCCCTCGAGCGTGCGGGCAATGCAGAGAAACGCTGCGCCATCTGGCATTTCCACTGCCTCGACCAGGATCTGGCCGGGCTGAGCGAAGGCGGCATGGACCGGCAGCTTCGGACAGCCGCCGCCGAAGCGGCTTTGCGGAAAGCCGTGGCTGCCCGCCTTGCGGAAGCGATTGCCGGCATTGTCGACCTCGAGCATGAAGAACGGCACAGCCAGCGCACCCGGCCGCTGCAGGGTGGTCAGCCGGTTGGCCGCCTGCTCGAACGAAACGCCGAAGCGCGACCGCAACATGTCGATGTCATAGCGGGCGCGGACCGCCGCCGCGTGAAAAGGCTGATAGGGCATCATCAGCGCGTGCGCGGCATAGCGGCCGAGCTCGAAACGCGCCAGCCGGCGGGCTTCGTCGGTGGTCAGCTTCAGCACCTGGATCTCGGCGGCGACAGCGACGCTCATGCGGATCAGGCAGGCCTCCATCGCCACCTCGCGCAGTTGATCGAATGGCGACAGCCGCTCGGACAGGAACAGGCGCTGCGAGTGACGGTCATAGCGACGCCGCCAGTTGGGCATGGTGGCGACCGGCAGTACCTTGACGACGATGCCGAATTCACGCCGCAGCCAAGCCTTCAACGCACTGAACAGATCGTCGCCGGGATCGAGCACCGACGTGAATGCCTCGGCTTCCTCTTCGAGCGCGGCAAAATGGTTCGGCCGGCGTTCGAAAATCTCATGCACCTCGTCGATCGGCAGCCTGGCACCGGAGAGGGCGGTGGCCTTGCCCTCACGCGCGAGCAGCTCGTTGATATCCGACAATCGCTCGGCCTGCTCGCGATAGGCGCGAAACAGCTTTATGACGGCAGCGGAGGCGTTGGGCGCCGCCTCGGCAAGCTCGATGAGTTCCTGGTCGCCCGGCAGTTCGCGGGCCAGCAACGGATCTGAAAACACTTCCTTCAAGTCGGCAACCGACCCCCTCGCCTCGCCTTGCAATTCGTGCGGGTTGACCTTGTAGACAGTTGCCAGTCTCAGGATCAGTTGCACCGTCAGCGGCCGCTGGTTGCGCTCGATGAGATTGAGATAGGACGGCGAGATGCCGAGCCCTTCGGCCATCGCCGTCTGGGTCAGCCCCTTGGCGTTGCGGATGCGACGAATGCGCGGCCCGGCAAAGATTTTGTGATCGGCCAATCGAGTTTCCTTGACAGAAATTTACATCCGCCGATGGCATGGCTGTCTTTACAATCATGACAGATTTACAGCTCTCATCAGTCAAACACAACACAGGTTTTCCCTTATTTTATGACTGATCAGGAGGTTTACCTCGCTTGCATCGTGCCGGCATGTAAATGATGTCACACATGGCGCACGCATTTTTCCTCTGCGACGCCTTCCGAAAACCGGCATCAAAACCGCCTGGAGTGATCAATGACCGACTTTTACAACCTCGTCCCGTCGGCACCGCAAGGCCGCTTTGATGGCATCGAAAGGCCCTATTCGCCGGACGACGTGAAGCGGCTGCGCGGCTCGGTGCAGATCCGGCAGAGCCTCGCCGAAATGGGGGCAAACCGGCTGTGGCAGCTCATCCATGAAGAAGATTTCGTCAACGCGCTGGGTGCCATGTCGGGCAACCAGGCGATGCAGCAGGTGCGGGCGGGGCTGAAAGCGATCTATCTGTCGGGATGGCAGGTCGCCGCAGATGCCAACACCGCTTCCGCCATGTACCCGGACCAGTCGCTCTATCCCGCCAATGCCGCGCCCGAGCTGGTCAAGCGCATCAACCGCACCTTACAGCGCGCCTACCAGATCGAGACTTCGGAAGGCCTGGGGCTGTCGGGCCCCGGCGGGTGCGCGCCGCGCCCCGCCGCCGCGGACGCCGGCGGCGCCGGGCCGCTCAACGCCTTCGAGATCATGAAGGCGTTCATCGAGGCGGGTGCGGCCGGTGTCCATTACGAGGACCAGCTGGCTTCGGAGAAGAAATGCGGCCATCTCGGCGGCAAGGTACTGATCCCGACCGCCGCACACATCCGCAACCTCAACGCGGCGCGGCTTGCCGCCGACGTCATGGGCACGCCGACGCTGGTCGTGGCGCGCACCGACGCTGAAGCGGCACAGCTCTTGACCTCCGATATCGATGAGCGCGACCAGCCCTTCGTCGATTATGGCGCCGGCCGCACGGCGGAGGGCTTCTACCATGTCAGCAACGGCATCGAGCCCTGCATCGCCCGCGCCGTCGCCTATGCGCCCTATGCGGACCTGATCTGGTGCGAGACTTCCAGGCCCGATCTGGCGCAGGCCAGGACGTTTGCCGAAGGCGTGCGCAAGCACCATCCGGGCAAGCTGCTTGCCTATAATTGCTCGCCGTCTTTCAACTGGAAGAAGAATCTCGATGACGCGACGATTGCGAAATTCCAGAAGGAACTCGGCGCCATGGGTTACAAGTTCCAGTTCATTACGCTGGCCGGTTTCCACCAGCTCAATTTCGGCATGTTCGAGCTCGCCCGCGGCTACAAGGAGCGACAGATGGCAGCCTATTCGGAACTGCAGGAGGCGGAATTCGCCGCGGAAGCCAATGGCTACACCGCCACCAAGCACCAGCGCGAGGTCGGCACCGGCTATTTCGACGCCGTCTCGATGGCGATCACCGGTGGCCAGTCTTCGACCACGGCCATGCATGGATCGACCGAGCACGCCCAATTCAGGCCGGCGGCGGAATAGCGGAACAGCAGACAAACAGAGGGAACGCCCAAGCGGGCATGGCAACACAACAGGCATGGCAACACAGGGAGAAGACCAATGGCATCGATAAGCCGCGTCAAGGAACGGGCCGAAGAGCAGGCCACCAGCATGAATGTCGACCAGCAGGCGACCATCCGCATGCTGGCGAACGATCTGCACAGGCTCAATCAGTCGGTGATGAAGGCGGTCGAGGCCGGCGTCTCGGTCGAGCTGGTGCGCTCGGCACGGCACCATGGCGGCGACGGCAACTGGGGCGATCTGCTGATCCCGGTTATCGTCACACAGCGGAGCCACGACTAATGAATTCTACCGCACCGCGCCTTTTTTGAACGCGGGCTATCGCACCTCGCAGGCAGCGGCCCTGCCTAATCCGGCAGAGCCGCTAGTGCAACGATTTCAATGACAAGATCAGGCTGCGCAAGTGCTGCAACGCCGATAACTTCCGAGGGCGGCGGGTTGTTGTAGCTGCAGTGCTTCGGGCAGTGCTCGGCAAAGAATTCGTCCAAGACGTCCAGGCGAAAATTGGGAGAGCTCAGAACGCCGCCATCGGGAAATGGCCCCTTAACAAAGAAGGTCAGCCTGATGAGATGCTCGAGCGCAGTGCCAAGCTCTTCCAGATCTGATTTGATGTTGGTGAGAACTGTGCGCCACTGTGCCGCTGCACCGCCAATGGCGCCGCCGCCGCTTTTGCCGATCGGATCGTAGTCCTCGGCGGTCGCGGTGTTTCCGGAAAGGTAGACAAACCCCTTTGCGCCGGTAACGGCCGTACCCTTTCCCCATGGCATCAACCGGCCATTTTTGAATTTCTTGTGAGTCACGAGTTCCATCGTCATCTCCCGTCGGTCAAAGAGACGTGCTTAGCCAACGAGGAAGGGTAGTCCGGCGAGGCGATACGACAAGCTCGCGACAGGCCTGACTCGCCTTCGTCCAACCTTACGTCAACCCGGCTACGGCTGCGAGTTGGTGCGTTCGCGCTGCAAGCCAAACTTAGCTGAGCCTGCCCGGTTGTGGTGGCAACTTCTTCTTCGGGCGGCGGCAAAGAAAAGCACTTAATTTTAATTTTAATGTTTCTTGAGATATTCTCCTGATACGCCATTTGAGCTTGACATGAGCAGTTATCTCACGCCAATTACCTCTCGAGTTTCAACCCTGCATTGAAACATTGAACAACGGCCTGCCCCGCCATGTGCCCAGCGAATCGCGATATCGAGACTGCAAAACAGCTGCCTTTCGTCAGCCGGGACATGGAGACGCGGATGCTCCCGGATTTCTCGCGGGTGCTGGTGGTCGGAAAATCACCGATCAACCGCGTCGTGGTTTCAAAAATCGTGGAGCGGTCCGGCCTCAAACCGATCTCGGAAACTCCCGAAACCGCGGCAAAGGCCTTGCACGCGCTGATTCCCGGGACTGTCGTTCTCGACGGCGGTGCGGAGAATGGGGACTGCGACGCCTTGCTGTCGGGTATCGATGCACTGCGAAGGGCGTCAGGCAGATCGCTTCCGTCGGTGATCCTGCTTTCAGTCAAGACCGGCACGCCGGAGAGCCTGGGCCTGTCCAGCGTCATCGACGCAGTGGTCGTCAAGCCGATCACCACCGAACGGCTGCAGCCGGTGATCGACCGGCTGATCGCAATTAGCCGCAATTGACGCCTACCGTGATGCCTCGGCTGCAGACCTGATCAATCAATCTCGCCGATACGCTCGATCAAGCCCGGCAGTTCACCGAGATTGGCTATCTGGCGAAAGCGTGGTGCCGAGACCGGCGGCTCGACATGTTCCAGCACCCAGGTCAGCTCATGCGGAACGTGGATGCCCCAACTGCCGGCTTCGATGGCCGGCACGACGTCCGATTTGAGCGAGTTGCCGACCATCATGCCCTTTTCCGGGCCGTCGCCGTGGCGGCTGAAGATGCGGCTATAGGTGGCCGCGCTCTTGTCGCTGACGATCTCGACGGCATCAAACAGCTCGCCCAGGCCGGATTGCGCGAGCTTGCGTTCCTGGTCGAACAGGTCGCCCTTGGTGATCAGCACCAGGCGGTAAGCGCCGGCCAGCTTTTCCACGGTCTCGCGCGCATGGGGAAGCGGCTCGATCGGATGGCTGAGCATCTCGCGGCCCGCGGCGAGAATTTCAGCAATGGTTGAGGCAGGCACCTGGCCTTCGGTGACCTCGATCGCCGTCTCGATCATCGACAGCGTAAATCCCTTGATGCCGAAGCCGTAGACCGCGAGGTTGCGCTTCTCGGCCTCCAGCAATCTTGCCGAAATCCGATCCTCCTCGGCGTGGTCGGCGAGCAGCGCGGCGAGGCGCTGCTCGGTCATGCGGAAGAACTGTTCGTTCTGCCACAGCGTGTCGTCGGCATCGAAGCCGATCGTTGTCAGTTTGCGGCTGTGTTGCATTCGACGTCTTCAATTGCGGCGTTGCGGGACGCCGACCCTAGACCAGGATGTTTTTATCCGGAAGTCGTTGTGTTTCCCCGGCTAGTCGAGGCGGACGCCAGCCGGCTCCCCTTCCCTTTCGTCGCCGGCAACGGCTATACTCCACAATCTGCAACAAATCTGGTGATTGATGCCGCCTGCAAAAAAGGAAGTCCGTCCGTCGAGCCGCGGAGGACGCGCCCGCACGCCTGCCTTCGTGAAAAACCAACGTGGCGTCAAGAACTGGAAGGAAGTCAGCGCCTGGCTGGAATGGCGCGGCATAGAAGATATCGAATGCATCACACCCGACCAGGCCGGGGTTGCGCGCGGCAAGATGATGCCATCGAAGAAGTTCACCTCCAACACCTCGCTGGCGCTGCCTTCGGCGGTGTTCATGACAACGATTTCCGGCGGCTATCCGGAGGACGGCAACGGCTTCCACTATCCGGAGGACGACGGCGACCTCAAGCTGATGCCTGACCTCTCGACGCTGACGGTGGTGCCGTGGGAGGAGGACCCTACTGCGGCGGTTATCTGCGACCTCGTCCATCAGGACGGCCGCTCGGTCGAGTTCACGCCGCGCAACGTGCTGAAGCGCGTGCTTGCCGCCTATGACAAGCGTGGACTGAGGCCGGTCGTGGCACCCGAGATCGAGTTCTACCTGGTGCGCAAGAACCCCGATCCGGACTATCCGCTGACCCCGCCGGTAGGTCGATCGGGGCGGCCGATCGGCGGCGGCGCCGGCTATTCGATCGCCGGGGTTAACGAATTCGACGAATTGATCGACGACATCTACCATTTCTCCGAAAGCCAGGGCCTGGAGATCGACACGCTGATCCACGAGGAGGGCGCCGGCCAGCTCGAAATCAATCTGCGTCACGGCGATCCGATCGAGCTCGCCGACCAGGTGTTCATGTTCAAGCGAACCATCCGCGAGGCGGCGCTCAAGCACGAGATCTACGCCACGTTTATGGCCAAGCCGATCCAAGGGCAGCCCGGTTCGGCCATGCATATCCATCAGTCGATCATCGACAAGAAGACCGGCAAGAACGTTTTTTCGGCGGAGGACGGCTCGGAGACCGAGGCCTTCTTCCATTTCATCGGCGGCATGCAGAAACATGTGCCCAACGCGCTGGTAATGTTTGCGCCCTATGTCAATTCCTACCGGCGGCTGACGCAGTCGGCCTCGGCGCCGGTCAACAACAAATGGGGCTACGACAACCGCACCACGGCCTTCCGCGTGCCCCGCTCCGACCCGGCGGCGCGGCGCGTCGAAAACCGCATCCCCTCCTCCGACGCCAACCCCTATCTGGCGCTGGCGGCATCGCTTGCCTGCGGACTGATCGGCATGACCAACAAGATCAAGGCCGAGCCGCCGGTTCTGACGACCGCCAACGAGGACCAGATCGACCTGCCGCGCAGCCTGCTCGAAGCCGTCGACCTGTTCGAGGCAGACGAAGAACTCGGCGCACTGCTCGGCAAGTCATTTGCCGCCACGTATGCGGCGATCAAGCGAGCGGAATTCGAGACCTTCATGGAAGTGATCAGCCCGTGGGAGAGGGAGTATTTGCTGCTGAATGTGTAGTAGGGGAGTAGGGCAATATGGCAGTAGGGCAGTAGGGCAAGGATGACGGACAAGATCGCATCTTACAGGGATCTGATCGTTTGGCAGCAAGCCATGGACCTAACAGTTGCAATCTACCAGGTGACAACGACTTGGCCGAAAGACGAGATCTACGGGCTGACGGGTCAGGTGCGTCGGGCAGCAACGTCGGTGCCCGCCAACATCGCCGAGGGTTACGGCCGAGAAAGCCGAGCTTCCTACCAGCAGTTTCTCAGGATCGCCCAGGGATCACTCAAGGAACTGGAGACACACCTTTTAATCGCGCAAAGGGTTGGAATTACCTCTCGCGAGGCGGTCGAGTCACTGATGCCCCACAGCGAGAGCGTAGGAAAGCTCTTGCGGCTTCTGATCCGCAAGCTGTCGGCTGAATAGACACCTACTGCCCTACTGCCCTAGAGGCCGAGACCCAGAGACCACTACACCACTCAAGACTTCACCTAGACACAAGCTAACGAGCGT
>NZ_JAMYRK010000042.1:0-56240 GCF_040321335.1 Mesorhizobium sp. M0437 | reverse complement strand
GGCGCGTTAATTTAGTCGAGTATCAATCGCGCGGCGACTTCCGTCCAACACAGTTTATCTATTGTCATCATCTAGAAATGAGATGGAGGCTAAGCGGCGCATGTGATCGGTTTTGAGCCTTTTTGCGTGACCGGCCACGCTGGGCGGGCTTTTGGCTGAATAGGTCCTTTGGCCTTCGCCGCCGGCGATATCTGGCTGGATAAAGGCGCAAACCGGCCCGCCCGGTGCCGGCAAAAGCCATCTCGCCTCGGCGATCGGCCTCGCCCTCATCAAGAACACATATAGGGTGGTGTTCACCCGCACCACCGATCTCGTCCATAAGCTGCAGCAGGCCCGCCACGATCTCCCCTTCGAGAACGCGCTCGCCAAGTTCGACAAGTTCGACCTGCTCATCCTTGATGATCTCGCAAACGTCACCGAGGACCAGGCCGAAAACAGCGTGCTCTTCCAGCCCATCTGCTCCTGTCACCACCGGCGATGCTGATCACCGCCAACCAGCCCTTCGGCGAGCGGAGGAAGGTCTTCCCGCACCCCGCCATGACGCTCGCCGCCATCGACCGGCGCGTCAATTACGCCAACCATCTTCGCGATGAATCTCGAAACCTATCGGCGACGCGAGGCAGTCAGGCGGAAACGTCCGGGCCGGCCAACGTCATACGCCACACCCGCCAACATCGCCCCTGATTGACGCACCGCCACAATCAACCTGACAAAGCACTTGCGCCCGCAATTGCAAAAGTAGATGTGAACAATGTCACGTGGCGATGGTGGCAAAGATCGCAGCTGTTGCTGGGGTGATCGTTACTCGACCGGCAGCGATCTACAAGCGTCGCAATCCCGCGATGGGGCAGCGCTCTAAGCAACCAGATTGCGGAGCCTCAAGGAGATGATGAGGAGACTGTTAGCCGGCGCACTTTGAACCTGACTTGCGATCAGACGCATGCTTGACTCCGACGGCGTCAGTTCAGCGTAGCACTTCTTCGAGCTGTAGAACGTCGGGCCGAATGCATAGGCGTTCTTCCTCCGGGTGCCGCAGGGATGAAGGGTAGAGATGAAGACGATCTGCGGCTCCGGATACTTTGGCCTCTTCGCGGGATCTTCCTTCTCCATGCCGAGATCATAGCTAGGAAACTCCAACTCAGAACGATCCGAAAAACTCTCGAGCAGCAAACCAACGAAAGAACCAAATCATGAGTCCTCTCAGGAGATGGACGCGAGGGTCAGCCGACAGAGGTCCGTGATGTCGTAGATGGGCAGCCCTGTGCTAAGGCGTATCGCGGGCGTTACATATGGGAAGCCAGTGCATTCAAACAGGAGCGCCGCGATTTCTGGATGGGCGGCGCGGAGTTGCGCAACGCAGGCTGCCACCTCTGTCTCAATATCGGCGACGTCGGTCGGGATTGGTGGGCGCATCAACGCGTTTCGCAGCAACTTGCCACCTTCGATGCCGCCGATAAGCACCCTCGCCCGATCGGCCGGATCATCGACGCCGAGCAGATCTTCGCCGCAGTGAGTGGAGTCTGCGGTGATGACGGCGAGCTTAGCAGCCCGCGGCAGTTGGCGAAGCAACATTGGTACGAGGAGCAGGCTTGACAGCGCCACAGGGGTATTTACCGACGCGGCCACCGCCGCCTGATGCCGGATAAAGAAGCCGCAGTTTGAAGTTATTGCGACAGCGCCTCGTTCAACTAGGCGTCGGGCAGCAGCTATGCAGGCTGGATCAAACGCCGAGTCGCCGCGAATTACAATATCCGCCCAAGCTCCCTCAACGGTTTCTCGGATAATTGGATAGCCGTAAGTCGCCGGATTCGACATCGAGCCGGGCCGCGGCGTCGACGGCGTGCTCCCAGGCAGCAGCCCCTCTTCGAGCTCGAGGATTCCGAGGGCGCGGCTGCTTTGCAACGTCATGGGTGAAGCTCCTTCAAACCCTGTTCGAATCGACTTGGAGATGCCCCAGCTAGGTGCTCTGCTGGCGAGATTGCAAATCGAGGCAGGGACCATGCTCCCGGCCTGCTGATCATAGACTCGTTCTTCGTCTTGATGGCGCACCACGAGATCATGCGCGATAGATGGCGTTTGATATACCGTCGAGTCTTTCCGCCCCGCGCTCCGTAACCACGACGTGCCCGCTGGTCCCGAACAAGTAGCCGCTTTCGCTGAACAATATGTTTGGTATGTGCAAGGTCATGCCCGTCTCAAGGATATCTTCTGCACCTGGTTCCAAGCTCAAATTACCGCGTTCTGTCCAGTGGATCCCGGTCTGGTATCCGATCCGTTGGCGAATGACTTGCGGGCGCCCAGATCGCTCGAGCACCTTGCGGCAGGCGGCATCCACCTCCCCTGCGGTCACCCCCGGCTTAATCGTGGCGATTGTGGCTTCGAGGGCGTCCACTGCCAAGGCATGCAAAGATTCGGTCTCGGGATGCCGACCAAGCACGGCGCATCGAACCAGCCCTGCGACGTACCCATGCTTCGAGCCGCCACATTCCATGAAGGCCGGCTCGTTCTGTTTGATAGGATCGCGCGTCGGGAGACCATGCGGCAGCTTAGTCCGCTCGCCAAACAGCAAGGCAAAGGGTGTTTGGATTTCGGCGCCAGCTTTTTCGACCTCCGCCTTGATGGCATCGAAAACTTCCGTTTCTGAAACGCCGTCACGTAGTGATGCCTGAAATGTACGTACAGCTAGTTCGGTAGTGCCCATGGCGTCGCGCATGACCGCGAGTTCTAGCTCGTTTTTCACGGCCGCCACTGATCCGACCAACCGAGTCGCATCGGCGATCTTCATGTCGGGGAGCTGTGCCTGCAGAGCACTCACATCAGCCGGTGCGAGGTTCCAGCAGCCGAGCTCAAAACCAATCTTCTGGCGCTTTACGCCAAAGCGACTAAGGACATCGGCGCAGACCTTGGGGAAATCAGCCGCATGGGTATAGGGAACGATCTCTTCTATGCAGCAGTTCGCGCGAACCGACGCCTCGTCGTACGCTCGGACGACAAGTATCGCTGCTCGCCCAGGTACGAGGATCAACGGGAAGGGCCTGAAGTACGCGCCGCGTCCATCAAATCCGGTGAGATACCTAAGATGTCCGTGCGCGGTGACCACGAGGGCATCGAGCTCGGCGCGCGCCACGGCCGCGAGCACTTTTTGCTGCCGGCGCTCATACTCTGATCTCGGGAATGGAACACCGGTCGTAGGAACTGATGAGCTTGTCGTGGCCATATATTACCTCAATTAGTTCGATGCCATTGTGACGGTTCGATCCCGCGAATAGTACGCCCCTGACTGAAGTCGGACGGTGTCACTGCTCCGCGCCCTTGGTTCATCTAGACGATCAATCACCCGGCGGGTTGCGTCAAATGAAGTTTTTATATTGTCGTCATCTAACGGCGAGATGGATTGTTTCGGTTGTCGGCGAGCTTGTCATCCAGATTTCACGCGACGGGCTGATGTGTGACGGTGATGCCGTCGGCAGCCAATATGTCCTCAACCATGCGTAGGCTGAGTGGGAAGCCAAAATACAGCCGGACGGGATGGCGAATCCCTTCGGTAGGAAAGCGATAGCGACTATACAGATGGTGACGAGGATCGCTATCGCTTACTCCAGAATCCACGCACTCGCTTCAGCCAGCCAACGTCGGCGGAGACGCGGCCGGCTCTGGTGAATGGGGATCCGGCACAGCCTCTACGACTGCAAATGCTCAAGGTCTAGACTTTCGCGCAGACCGCAAACAAATCTGCCGCGAGTGTCGCCCTTCATCGATCGGCTAAACAGGGGGGTAGCCTCACAATCCAATTGAGTGTGGCAGCACGAGAGGGCTCTAGGGAACATGGCTGCCACCTGGAAAAGGATCTGCAGCGCCTGTCAAAACTCGAGGACTTCAATATCTCCCGTTGCTGCGGCGACCATTATTTCGACCCGCATTGAAGGATTGCCGAGTTCTACCGCACAACAGCAGCGCGTGGGCGGAGCGAACGGAGCAATCCAATCTTTCCAAACCTGATCCATGCCCGCGAAATCCGCCATGGATGTTACCCATATTTCAGCTGTAAGCAGCCGTGATTTGTCGCTCCCCGCCCGCTTTAAAAGGTCGTCGATCTTAGCTAGGGCCTCACGAGTTTGATCTTCAATACTGCCGCCTTTGTCTGAAAACTGTCCAGATAAGTAACAAGCCCCATTGTATTTTACCAAACGGCTCCGGCGGGCATTGATATCATTCCGCTCAAGTTTCATTTTCATCCTCAATTCTGGTTGGATCTCAAGTCCTGCTCTGCGGCTTCGAGGGCTGAATGTGTGTTCGGGCGGCGCATTGTGTTCGCGATAGCCCTTGTCCGCGAGGGATGCGCTCGAGCGTGTTGCCCAGCATGGCCTCCCTCTTCGGGGATTAGTAACCAGCGTATGGCCATCATAAGGACCCGGGGGCATCTTAACGTGGCGACGAGTTCGCCGCCCTTAGCGTGGACGAGCGTGATGGCGACCGAGGCCTTGACGCCGAACTCATTAGGCCGGTGCGGCTTGCCTTTACCGATACACTCGGCATCCGGCGCACGGAGGCTACAAGGCTGGTCCCCCCGTTGCTGCTGCGGTTGCTTATGCAGGCGGAAGGCAAGCAAGAGCAGCCTTGCGAACTTCGAACCAAGAAAGTTGTTGCCGTGGATCTTGCGACCGATATCACGCACAATGCACCCCAAATATGTGTTGAGCCTGGTCAGCACCCAAAACGGCGGCAAGCATAGGCGTCGGCTTCCGGCGGCATAACTTTTCCCTCGATCAGATTCGCGCTGAGCCTTGCCGAAAGCGGTGCACCGCTCAGTCCCCAATGGCCGTGCCCGAAATTAAGGAACGCGTTGGCGAGGCGCGGCGCACGGTCGATCACGGGAAGGCTGTCAGGGAGCGAGGGGCGCGCACCCATCCATCGGGTGCGATTTCCAACAAGCGGCTCGTCGAACGTTGCCTCTGCCGCGCGAGAAAGCGCCTCGGCCCTGCGCCAGTTTGGCGGCGCATCTGCATCGGCAAGTTCCACCGTGCCGGTGATCTGCAATCCCGTCTCCATGGAGGTCGCGCCGAAGCCGCGACTTCCATTCATGATCTTATGGTTCAGGCGGATGGGGCTTTCGGTGTAGGTGACGTGGTAGCCGCGTTCCGCCACCAAGGGCAGATGCACACCGAGTTGCCGCGCGAAGTCACGCGACCAGACGCCGGCGCAGAGAACCAGCCGATGGAGGGGGAGCGCCCGATCCCGCGTCCGCAACACATGCACCTGACCGTCAGCGGCTTCGAAACCCGTGGCCTCGGCCCGTCGAAATGCGCCGCCGGCTGCGGTGAACTTTTCGAACAGTGTATCGACCAATCGTTTGGGATTGACAGTGTGTCCGTTGCCCGGCAGCAGCGTGGCACGATGGAATCTCCGACTTAGCGACGGCTCCAGTTCGCGCAGTTCATCAGCACCGAAAATGCGGTAAGGGATGCCCAACTCACGTCGCAGGTCCTCGGCAACCAACTCGCTACGACTCGGTGTCGCGGACTCGTATACGTAGAGATAGCCCTGTTCGCGCACGAGATCGGCATAGAGGTCCGGGCCGAGCATGTCGCGATAGCTGTCCAGGCAACCGTCGTGCAGAAATCGCATTCCCCGGGCGGAGCGGCGCGCTGCCTCCCTGCTGCTGGAGCGGATCCAGCGGAGAATCCACGGCAAGGACCGTAGCGCCCAGCCGGGACTGACGGTGACGGGACCATCGGGGTCGAAATACCATTTCGGAATCTTACGCATGATGCCGGGCAAGGCGAAAGGCGTGCACGTGTTCGGCCCTATGGCACCGCCATTGCCGAAGGAGCAACCAGCTGCCGGCCCCTCGCGATCGACCAGCAGGGTACTGTAACCGCGCCGCTGCAACTCAAGGGCCGTCGTTACTCCGACAATACCGGCCCCGAGGACAACCACGTCCGCGATGGAAGTATCAGCCATTCCGGTCAGTCTTTGCGACATCGGTGCTAACCCACCTCTCGCTCGGGGCAGAGCTCGGCGTAGCCATAGACATCTCGCGCCACCGACCCCGAAATCAGCCCGTCCAGAAGATCCGTCTCCACCTTTTCCCGCTCCCGTTGGCGCGGATCTCCGAAACCGCCGCCGGCGGTGGTGTAGAACGTCACCGTGTCACCTCGTTTCAGGCACTCGACGTGACCCATCGCGTATTCGAGCGTCCGCTCATCGGGCATGCCTTCGTTGATCACCCACCGACCGCAGGCTCCGGGCATCCCGCCGGCGAAGCCGCGTGGAGCGACACGGGACTTTTGTGAGGTGTGCGTGAACTCGGCTTCGGGCGCCAAGACCTTGTAAGCGACGGCCTGCCCCATCCCGCCGCGCCGATAACCGGCACCGCCCGAGTCTTGCCGATACTCTCGGCGCAGAAAAAGCACCGGCGATTCAATTTCGGTCGCCTCGATTGGTGGAATCGCGCAATTGGTGACATGACAGGCCATCACGTCGATGCCGTCGAGATCGCTCGTGGCCCCGAGGCCCCCGGGCGTAACCTCGCCGAAACTGAACCACCGACGCGCTTTCGCATCGAAGCCCGACGTGTAGTTATACTGACAGCCGCACGAATCCGCGATGACACGTTCCGGCACCGCCTCCGCTAAAGCACCCATTACGAGATCGACCAGCGAATGACACGTAACCATCCGTTGGTAGACGGCTGCCGGCGGCCGAGCATTGACCAGCGTCCCTTCAGGGGCAATCACCCGAATAGGGAGCTTGCAGCCCTCCGAGTTGGGAAGAGACGGGTCGGTCAGGCAGCGCATCACGTAATAGACAGCGGACATGGTTGTGGACAATGGTGCGTTGACCGGTCCGCGGATCTGAGGATCGGTGCCCGTAAAATCGAACTCGATTTCCTCTCCACTCTTGCGAATTTCCAACCGGAGCCAGTGGGGTCCGCCCGCGTAGCCGTCGTCGAGAATCGGCACCTCGCCGCGATAAATGCCATCGGGGATAGCCGCGATCTCTTGCCGCGAACGCGTCTCGGCGTGGCGGATCAGCTTCTCTACGGCAACGGACATGGTCTCGACGCCATATTCGGTGAAAATCCCGGCGAGCTCGTTACCGCCAGCGACAAGACTGGATAGCTGAGCCAATAGATCGTTCTCCAGCGCCTCAGGAACACGGGTGTTGCGGAGCACCATCTGCAAAACGGCGCTGTTGATCCGACCCCCGTCCACCAATTTGACAGGTGGAATGAGCAGCCCCTCCTGCTGGATATCCACGTTCCAGCCCCGTGTCGCCATGGTCGTGGCGCCGATGTCGAGATGGTGCGCCATCACCCCCGCGAACCCCACTAGGACATTGCCGACGAAGACCGGGGCATACATAACGAAATCGTTGGTATGGGCACTGCCGAGCGACCCTCCACCCAGATACGGATCATTGGTCAGCACCACGTCGCCGGGTCGCCACTCTTCGCTCGGAAGGTGATGATCGAGAATGGCACGCAGGCAGATGCCGACACAATTGAGGTGGATCGGGATGTTGGCCGATTCCGCCAACAGCCGACATTTGGCATCGAACAGCGAGGCGGAGCAGTCCTCCATTTCCTTGATCATAAAGGAGCGTCCGGCACGCACCAGGCGATGCGTGATCTGACTCACGTTGGTGAGCAATTTGTTCTGCAATATTTCAAGGGTGATAGGGTCGACTGTATTCATGATGTTTCAATCCTGGGACTGGACATGCAGGTGTCCGAAGGCATCGCACCGTACCGTCCAGCCGGCCGCCGCGACAAACGTGGAACCGGAGAACTCGACCACTGCGGGCCCTTCGATAAGGTCTGTCTCGCGCAAGCCTTCGGCGCGCCAGATTGTAGCCGTCTGTGGTCCGCTGGCATCCAACCAGACTTCGCGCTTGCCTTGCGGCCCGACGAGCTTCGGATCGGCCTGACGGGACCAATCCCGGCGCGGCAGCCTGCCGACGGCGCTTACGCGCAAATTGATCACCTGTAACGGCTCGTTGAGCATACGATAGCCGTAGACATGGTGATGCTCGGCGTTGAATGCCTCGATCAATCCGTCGAATTCGTCAAAGTCCAAAAGAGGCAGGTTGAGTTCGTGGCTTTGCCCTGTGTAGCGGACATCGATGCTCGGCAGTAGAAGCGGCTCCATGTCGTCGCGCGCCTCATCCGTAAGCCACTTCGACCCGGTCTCCAGAAGTTCCGATAAACGACCGCGGAGCTCCTCGGGAGACAGCGCGGACAGATCCTTGACGAGGCTAAGAACGAAGTCGTGGGACAAGTCGGCGCTCAGCATGCCCAATGCGGACATGTTGCCCGGCGCGCAGGGAACGACGGCCCGTCGAATGCCGAGTTCCCGCGCTAGGCCGAGCACATGAAGCGGTCCGGCGCCGCCAAAGCCAATAAGCGTCATGCCGCGGGGATCCACTCCTTTTTTGACCGACGAGAGCTTGATCGCATTGACCATGTGCGACTCGCTGATCGACAGTATCCCCATCGCCGCGTCCATCAGTTCCAGGCCGAGGCGGTCCGCTAGATTGCCGATGGCCTGGCGCGCGAGACCCACGTCAAGCCTGCCCGCCCCGGCCAGAAACCAGTCCGGATTGAGACGACCGAGCACGAGATTGGCATCCGTCACGGTCGGAGCAGTCCCGCCTTTGCCGTAACAAGCAGGCCCCGGCTCGGCGCCAGCGCTCCTCGGCCCGACCTTGAGTGCTCCCGCCGCATCGATCCAAGCGACGGAACCTCCGCCAGCACCAACCGTCACGAGATCGAGCGTCGGCAGCTTCACCGGCATGCCGGCGACGGTGCTTCTCGTGGTCAGGGTTGGCTTTCCGTTGGAGATCAGCGAAACGTCGGAGCTGGTTCCTCCCATATCGAACGTGATGATGTCGGCAAGCTCGGCCCTACGGGCAATGACCGCCGAGCCGATGATCCCGCCCATCGGACCCGAGTGAGTGAGAGCCACCGGCTTCTCCTTGGCCGCTTCAAAGCTCATGATCCCGCCATTGGCGCGCATGATATGCGGTGCCGAACGCAGTCCCGCCTGACGTAGCGCGCTTTCCAGGTGATCCAGATGCTCGCCGATGGGTTTCATGACGAATGCGTTGGCGACTGTGGTGGACGTGCGCTCGTACTCCCGAAATTCACGAAGGATTTCGGAGGACACCGAGAGGCGCAGTTCGGGGAATTCCTCCCGCGCGATCTCGGCGATACGCTGTTCGTGTACGGGATTGACGTAGGAGTTGAGTAGACAAATGGCGACGGTGTCGACTGCCGCCTCGACGACCTTCGTGAGATTGCGGCGAACGCTCTCCTCATCGAGCGGTTCAACGACGCGACCTGCGCTGTCGATCCGCTCCCGGACCCCCAACCGCAGGCGCCGTGGGACAAGTGGGGTGGCCGGACGCCACCTCAGATCGTAGATATTATCGTTCCGGAAGGCACGTCCCATGGCGAGCACATCGCGGAAATTCTCCGTGGTTATAAGAGCCACAGGCACCGCGTCACGCTCTATTATGAGGTTGGTCACGAGCGTGGTGCCGTAAACGAACCGCTCTACGTCTTCGAGACGGCGCGATGCTCGCGTTAGCGCTGCTTTGGCTCCTTCCATTACTCCGGACGAGAGCTGACCCGGCGTTGTCGGTACCTTGTGGGTAAAGAGGGCCTTTCGGTCACTGTCTATGATGACGATATCGGTGTGCGTGCCGCCGGTATCGACGCTCATCAGGATTCCCATGAAGCACTTTGCCTTTCTCGAACGTCAAAGGGGACTTTCTAAAAGGCGTAAGTGCGAAGCCGGCGTCGATCAAATGGCGAATTCTCAACCCGATATAACCGCAGGTTAAGTGCTGTTTGCCTGGCGCGTGGTCATTGAGTAAGGTGCTCCATGGCTGTTCACCTCAATTTCCGACAAATTTCCGTTTTGCACGCGATTGTCAGGGGTGGAAGCGCCTCGGCCGCAGCCGAAAGCCTGCACGTAAGCCAACCTGCGGTAAGCAAGCTTGTGGCTGCGACCGAAGCCGAACTCGGTTATCGCCTGTTCCGCCGCTCGGGCCGACGGCTGGAACCCACGACGGAAGCTGTAGCGCTGATGCCGCACATAGAGCGTGTGCTGAGCGAGATGGGCCGTCTGCGACGCAGTGCCGAAGTCATAGGTCGGGGAACGGCCGGGACTGTCAGCGTTTCAGGAAACTACACACTGATTTCTGCGGTAGCTGCAGAAGCAGCCATTCGCTTTCGCGAAATTCATCCCGACGTTGCGTTGTCCCTTTTGATCCTATCGCCGCAAGATGTCGTGGCAAGCGTGATTACAAGACAAGTCGACATCGGTCTCGCGTATGGACCACTGCATAACTCGCAACTGGAGATCGAGGACATCGGCCGCTGGTCATGCGTGTGTGTATTTCCGCGAACACATCGATTGGAACCAGTGAAGGAGGTGGGTCCGAGCGACCTGCTGGAGGAGTCGATCCTGACATACTCGGATTCGTCGCCAACCGGCATTGCAATTCGCCAGCTGTTCGAACGGGCCCAACTGGATCTTCGGACGACTTTTGTTTTGGGCAACACGCCAATGATTTTGGACTTGGTCCGACGCGGGCAAGGGGTCGGTCTGATCGACGCGTTCAGTCCCTTCGCGCGCGGCTACCCAGAGCTGATTGCCCGCCCCTTGCGTCCTCAGATCGAGAACGTGCCTAAGCTATTGACCTACAAATCCACGCCCCCCGAGGGGACTGTCCCGACGCTCATCGAGTGCATCCGAAGTATCGCAAGCAACCTTCAGACGAACGCCGACTAATCATAATCACCAAAGATCCGCAACTTCTCTGCCTTTCGGGCTAAGCAGTTCCACCGCTGTCGTTTTGGGCAGCGTTGGCAATATTGCGCATTTGTGACGGAGGGAAATCTCTACCTTTTTGCCAGCGCCCACATAGTCTATCGGTCACAATCGGGTCAATCCCCGGGCCAAGCCGGCCGCCAGTCGGTTTATTCGTCGACCCTCTGATCTCCATGGTAAGGTTCTTGACCGAATTAAAGCTGCCGGGAGGACAAATTTTCGATAGTCATTAACAGAAAGTTTACCGAAAGCTAGATGCATTCCGCGCGTGGCAATCCACGCTGATCGAAAACGCTGTCGGGGCGCCGACATCGTGACATGCGACAAGACCATCGCTGACGCGGTATTCGCACAAGGCCGGTCAAGCCGGCGGGGAAGCGAAATGTTCGAACAGGAGGCAGCAAGGTGCCAAAATACCGATATGGCGATGTACTCGACTTTTCGATCTGCTTGCTCGAGTGTGCCGAACTGCCTTCGGACACGGCCTAGGTCGTCGGCTCGCTGTTCCTCGAAGCTGACCTGCTCGGCTAATTGCCGCGTGGCATGCAACGCCTGCCGACCAAAGTCGAATGGCTGCTCAAAGGCGAAACCAACAAGGAGGGCGAACACCGAGTCGTGGCCTCGGCCCGGACCTGCGAGACCTGGGAGGCCGAGATCCTTCCCGGCCCCCGGATCACCGCCAAGGCCGTTGACAGGGCATGCGACATGGCGGTGGAAACGGGAACAGGCACGGTGGTCGTGCGCCGCGCACAGCATGTCGCCTGTCTGGCGAGTTACCTTGAGCACGCAACCAGCGCGGGATGATGGTCATCATGACTGCAAGCACACCCCGGAAGCCGTCGTCGTTCCTCATGGTGGTTTGAGCCGTATCTTTTCCTGCAACCCCATCGCTGCGGGAATGCCGACTGATGGGCATCCCATCCTGATCCACGCGACGGCGGCGATGTCCGCGCAGGGGCCGGTCAATCGGTGCTACCGCCTTGGGCAGAAGCTTCCGCTTCCCATGATCGTTTCACCGGTCCGACAGGTGAGCGACGATCCAGCCGAATTCGTCGAAAGGGACGGTGGCATCCTGCCCTTCGGCGGAGTGGAGCAGGGCTAGAAGGGGTTCGGGCTGGCCTTGCTCACGGAAGCGCTGTCGAGCGTGCCGGGTGGCTTCGGCCGATCGCAACAAAGCGACGTAAGCGAAGCGAATGGTGTGTTTGGTTCAAGCCATAGACCCGGACCACTTTGCTGGCCGCAGCACCTTCGAACGCGAGATGGTCTGGCTGGCCGAGCAATGCCGATCGAGCGCAGTTGTTCCCCGGGCAAGCCTCGGTTCGAGTTCCAGGTGATCGCGCCCTTGCACGAAAGCGCGATCAGCTCGAAAACGGCATGGAGCTTGTTGATACCATTGTCGAAGACATTCGCCCCTGGGCCATCAGGCTGGATTGGCGTTTCCGGAAGCGAATGCTGCATGACCACGCTTGGGGAGCAGGCCGCGTATCTCGCGCCCTGTTCGACCTCCGTCTGGGCCCCATTGTTTATGTCGCGAGTTGCGGGTTGCGACTGAGGACAATGCGCAGGATGCGCTGGTCCGGGCAGGATGTCGGCAGGTGCAGGCGGATCTGGGTTTTCATGTCGACCACGCGCGCGGCGATCTTGATGAGGCGCAAACGCAGCGTGTCGGACTGCGCGACGGCGAAGCCCGAGCGTTTCGGCATCGCGGCGCGCAGGCCCACATGAGCCAATAGGCGCCGGCATGCAGGAACAACCGGAATTGGTTGGCCGTCGCTCTTGTGCAGGAGGTGCGGTCGGCGGCGAGATGCGTCTTCCACAACGTGATGTGGTTCTCGGCAGCGCCGCGCCGGCAGTAGAAGGCCTTGACACCTGCAAGGTTGGTGGCGATGAAGCGGGTATCGGCGCTTTGGGCGCCGACCTCGACCCGCGCGATGATGCGCTCGACGCGGCTCCAGCTGCCGGCGCCGTCCACGAATTCCTTGAACCTGCGGACCTTGCCCGTCTTCGATGACGTTTCAAAGCGCGCCAGCGTGCTGGTTTCCAGCTCCGCGACATGCTTGCGCAAGGTCGTGGTGAGCGCCAGGCCGAGGACGAAATCGATGTCGTTGGCGCGGCACCAGTCGATGACCTGCGGACTGCAATAATGGCTGTCGGCCCGGATCAGGAGCCGGGTGTTCGGCCAATTGCTCCGGATCGCCCGCACGAGGCGGCGCAGGGGGGGCGGATTTTCTGCCCCACTCGGCCGCTTGGCCGGTCGCAGGATCGCGCTGACGAACCGTCCCGCGCCATCGAACACCACGATCGGCTGGAGCCGTATTCGTCGTCATGGGCATTGAACAGGCGCAATTGCTGGCCGCCATGCACGGCGTCAAAGGTGTCGTCAATGTCGAGCACGATCCGCTCGGAACCTGGCGGAAGGAAGCACAATAAAGGTCGACCATCGCCCGGCCCATAGCGACCAGTTCCCGCACCCCGGGCAAGTTCTCCAGCCGGCACATCGTCGACTGGCAGGTCAGATCCCGACCCGAAGGCAGCGCGTCCTGGGCCATCTTGAAGACCGGGTCGGAGCGTAGCCGGTTGGCATCGTTGCCATCCTCATAGCCGGCGGCAATCATCTTCATGGGAAAGCCGATCATGTCGGCAAAGCTGTGGACGACCTGGTCTCGGCAGCGCGGATCATCGATGCAGCGCGCCAGACGGTCGGCCATCCGCAGTCGTTTCTCCACTTCGGCCAGAGCCAGAACGCCACTGTTGGACGACAGCATGCCGCCGTCGAAACGGGCGACCACGGACTTGCCGCCGACAGCTGCTGCTTGCGCCGTAGCGCGACTAGCGACGGAAGACAGCGCGCCGCTCGCAACGGCGGACGACGTCATCTGTAGGAAATGTCTGCGATCGATCCGAAAGCTTATTCATGTTCTCCCTCTGTGTTGCCCGTCCGCAGACGGGACCTTTTGCAATCCAGTCCACAGCGCTGATTTCAGGCAGCCAGCGCCGCCTCGCCCAAGTTCACCCAAGAATTATGCCGAGGAAGAAACTGGGTTGAGCGTTCTAACCTATTGGAATCAAGCGATGAAGTTGCTTGATTGCGGCAGGCTCCCCATAATCCCGGTGCTCCACATGATTTCAGAAATTGCCGGCAGGACGACTTTTCGATAGCCATTCATGGAAGGCTTACCGGAAGCCAGGTGCATTTCCCCGCGACCGCAATCCATGATAATCGAAAACGCTGTCTCGGTTGGTTCGTCCGCCGACGCGGTCTTGCAGACAGCATTGGGCGCGCCCGTTTCGTCGCAGAGCACTCGCTTCACGCCTTCCACGCTCAACTCCTCGCCTGAGAGGGCGCCTTGGAGCGCCGCAAGTCGTGCAGCCGACGAGGGGTAGATGCCACGTAGCGCATCCTGATTTTCCTCGTTACGCGTTGTGGATAGCAACGAATTGTTGGTGTGGAGATAGGTATCTGCCGGCGGCAGGAAATTTGCGCCGCTCTTCGCCGACACTTCCGCGGCGGCGATTTCCCCCGTCCGGCCACCGATCAGGTAGGAACGGCCACCCATATGCGGGAGCGCCGCAAGCGCGTCGGCGGCGGATTCGACGTCGGGCATCGCCAATAGGATCCGGCGCACGATTTGGCTTGGGATGCCGTCCCTGTATCCATTGAGAACGAGGTCGTTGTTGACCAGCGCAAGACCATGCCGATTCATTCCAACCCAGCCAAGACCACCGAATGAGGCGACAACCGCGAACTCGAAAGCGTTCCGGGAGAAGTGCAGAAAGAGACCAAGTTCGGCGTGCTTCTGAACTGGCGCATCCCAGTTCTGAGCAGCAATCGCCCCCGTTTTGGTCTTCAGTGCGATCGCGCTGCATCCACTGTCGCTGTCGCGCTTGAAGAGCTCGAACCCACTGCGCAGGACGAGATCGGATAGCGGCTGACCAGCACCCTCGGCGATCCCTATGATTTCCTCGGCTGTGTCAGGCGATATCGCCCGAACTGCCTCAAATGCCGCGACGGCACGTCGGCCCGCCGCGGACCGCTCGGTTGCTGGTAGCGCGCCGACGTCCCGCGCAAGAACACCAGCGATTTCATTCTGGAACCGAACCCCATGGGCAACGCCTCGCTCATAAGGCGTGCCGACCAGGATCACTACTGGCATCTCCGTTTTTTGCATCTCAAAACGCTCGGCGATCCGCATGGAAGACGCGCAGAGCACACCAATCTGGTCCAGCCGTGTGCCGAAGGCTTGCCAGACCGTTGTGCGAGGCCTGACGTCGATATTCCCAATAAGGGCATCGACTGCCTGATATGCGTTTTGAGCCCGGCGCGCGTCGAACCCGTATATGCATTCGGCCCCGCGGAAGAATTCGGGGCCTGCGGTAGATCTGATCGCCCGACGAGTCGTTCTCATCGATCACAGTTCGGCGCAGTCCCGCACGTACAAGCCGTTCGGCCGGCCGTATGCTCGCCAGTCCAGCGCCCACGACCACGACTTCAGGTATCGCAGTGAGTCGCAAATAACATAAACATGTTGCCAGCAACCAGGATCGAACAGGCACGCACCCGCACATCTTTTGCTTTCACCCAGCAGTCCTGACACACCGCATTAGAGAAAAGCCGCACGAAGCCATCGCCAAGTTCGAATTTGCGTACCCTTGCGGACCGGGTCAGTGCCGCAGCCAGAAGCGTATCGCCGGCTCGTGCTGCGTGGGGTTGACCATCGACACTGCACCGATTGGTTGGCCGGCGCTCTTCGTCGCACCCGCAACAATGGTCCCGAATCGTGATCTACCACCTATCTTGTGCCGAGTTTCCAATAATGGCTTATGGGTATCACCGCATTGTGGTATTTACAAGGGCAAGTTTTCACATGGTGATATTTTTCATGGAGTAACCAGCTCGATCATTTTCTTGGCAAGATAATAGATGGCAGACTCAAGACCTTTTTCTGAACACAGCGCCGAGGACCACCTCCTCCACAACCCGCCGCCGCCGCTTTGTGGCGGGCGCGGGGCTTTCTTGGTGCTCGTCCTGACGAAGCTCATCACATCGCCGGTGGGCCGCGGGGCACACGCATCCGATGCCCCGAGAACGAGACGATGCTCGCCTACCTAGAGCGCTTGGGCTGCAATCCAGTCGTCGTCCCTGGGACGCGGGGCCTTCGAGCCGGGCCAGATCGATTCGATGGTCACGAATCTCAGCCACGTGATCTATCCTTTCCATGAACCCACAACGCTACCAGATGCTCTCACCCGCGCTTGATGAGCCAGAGCGCGGATCAGCTGGTGGATGACTGAGCATCGTCCGATGTGTTCTGGAGATACAAGTAGCGAGGTCATGGTCTTCCAGCGCCTTAGGCTTGAGGCGCTCACCCCGTGGCGGAGCCATATTGGTCTTGGGCCAAGTCTTCTCTCTCGATGAACACCAGGCCGGAGGCGTCGCTCCGGCCCTGAGGTGATCCCATTGCGCCCGCCTTCACACTATGTCAGGCCGGTCCTGCTCAGCTACGATCACCCGGCGGCAGACTCTCCGCCACGATCGGTGGCTTCTCCGCTTCCGACCGTTGCCCGCGCTCCCGTCGGGTCTGGTAGCCGACCGGTACAGCCTTCGCTTGAAACGTCCAATTGGATGCCCATTTTGCCGTCTCGTTCCATGCACGACTAGGTCAAGCCGGCCAGGAGGGGATTAAGTGAGCGCTTATGGTGAAGGAGCTGCTGTCGTTTGATCGCTTTTCTGTCGACGGCGGCTATTCGAAGCCTGGGCGTCTATGAAGAGCGCAACGCCGAAGGGCCTGCCTTCACGCGGTCAAACGAGACCCCGATGCGCGGCTCTACAAGAAGGGGAACGCAAGGAAGGGGAGCTGTGTTTCATCGGGCACGGGGTGTTGGAGAACAGTCATTGCCTTTGCTCGACGCTTTCGCCAGAGGGCGAGGACACCGTCGTTCAGTGGACGACCGTCAGCCGCCGTTCGAGTGAACCAAGACGTTCATACCCGGTCTCGGTCATTAGGATCGTTTCGCTGAAGGAGATTCCCTTGGCGACGACGATCATGTGGAACACCATATTAGGTTCCAGGATCCAAGTATCGCCAGCCATGAAGTCACGGGTTGCCCACTCCCCGGATACCGGCGGAAATCCAATGCCGAGGGAGTATCCGACACGCGAGCTGTAGGTCTCCCTCAGGCCGGCATCTAGCACCGGCCGGCGAACTGCGGCATCGACATCGCGTGCCACAGCGCCTGGTCGCATCAGACTGAACGCCTTCTCTTGGCATTCCAGCAGAAGGTCGGCTGTCCGGGCCAATTCATCCCCTGGCGTTCCCATTACTGCAGTGCGCATCATCGCTGCGCTGTAGCGCTTGACGCAGGCCGTTAATTCAAACCTGACAACATCACCGTTCTCGACTACTTTTTCTGTGGGAGTAGCGTGGCCGAGGTATCTCCGGCGCCCGGAGGAGAGATAGTGGGGCAGGCTCGTGTATTCGCATCCCGCCCGCACTTGTGCCTCGTGGATGGCTGCAGCCACGTCGTTCTCGGTCTTTCCGACGGCCAGTGACTGAAGGCCCGCGGCGAGACCGACGTCGGTAATCTCGGCCGCTCGCCGGATATAGGCGATTTCCTGCGGGGATTTGATTAGTCTTACCTGGTTGACCAGTCCCGAGCCGTTCTCAAGGTTGATCCTGCCCGCCGTTTCTCGCAACCGCTCGAATTGCTGAACGGTCAAGGCGAACTCGGCCTTCTCGACGCCGATTGCCAGAGGTCCGGAGAGCCAACCGAGTTCAGCGAGCCATCGAACCGTAACCTCGACGGGATCTTCGACATCGGTGTAGATCGCTTGCTGCTCACGTCCGAGCCAGGAGTACTCGTCGGCGTTAGTGCGTTCGAGTTCTCGTACCAACAGGAGCGGCTCGCCACGCGCTGGCACGAATAGGATTTGATAAGCGAAATACGCGGATGTGTGGTAGCCACTCAGGTAGTAGATATTGGCGGGCGAATAGATCATGAGCCCGACCAGATTCTTACATTGGATCAAGGCTTGGACCCGGCCGAGTCGAGAGCGGAATTCCTCCGTGGAGAATGGCTTGTTGTTCCCCCCTCCACCTGCTCCCTCGTTCGGGAAACGCGAGATTGTCGAAGACTTCGTATTCATTCTTAGCCCCGTGTCGTTGATACTTAGCCTCGCGTTAGCTAAAGGCTGGGCTGTGGAATTCATCGCCAACCCGGTCTCTCTGTCCTACGCGAAAAAGGACTTGCCGCCCTGAGCATGTAAAGGATCTTGGTGAAACTGGAACACAACGTCTTTCGTGTCAAGAAAAAAGTTATTAGCGGCTTGGCAAGGGATATTTCCTGTAATGAGATATTTCTACGGAAAATCGCTCTTACTTTTTTTCTGCGAGTTCCCCCGGCCTGTAAGCGGGGCAGGAATTCGGACAGAAGCCAATAGCGGATCGGAACCTCATGGAGGAGGAGAGCTACTGAGTCCGACTGCGGCTGCGTAGCTCCGACGGTGCGGAGGCCGTTGGAGAGTATTCGATCGGCGGAGGAGTGAACGGTTCAAAAGGACGCATTGGGAATATGCAGCGCCGCGCCAATTTACGAATTGTCATCAGTCGCCGCGACACCTCGTCCTCGCGCGGCCACACGAGCTCCCGGTCGAGATCAGCAAGCCTATCTATCGTCTAGCTAGTTTCCGTCCACAAACGCCCATTTTGGTGAGCGTTTACAAGTTTGCCGCAGGAAGGACGTCGTTTGCGGTACCGGGCCGACGCGAAGTCCAATGGATCGCGCCAGAAAGAACTCGCCGGACGGAAGTTAGTCATGGCTATGGAGCCGGCGCCTGCCGGCGGGCTGCTGATCCGCGCAATAGCTCGACGTCAGGTCGGTTTGAGACGTGTGAAGAGGACGAGATTCTAGGCCACGACCGAGGACCAGACGTAGCTCTTGAAGTGATCAAGACCGCGCCAGGTGCAGCGCGCCAAGCCGTAAGCGCGCTTGAGGCACGAGATGTCGGCCTCGATGCCGGCACGGAAGTTGCGCAGCTTGCGGTAAACCCAATTGCTTCTCACCATGTCCTCAATCCTGAGGCCGGCTTTCTTGTGGAATGCCATGTCGCGAACGCCCAAGGTCTTCGCTGTAGCCAGATTGTCGCGACTGGCAAAGCCGCCGTCGGCCGCCGCCTGCCGCGGCGCCCGGCCCCAGATACCGACGTGGCGCTCCAGCATCGGCAGCAATCGATCGCTGTCGCGCGGATTGCCCGCCTCGATCACCAGATCGAGGATCATGCCGCTCCTGCCGGTTGTCAGGTTGAGTTTGTGGCCGTATTCGGTGTCGCGGCTGCCTTTGACGATGATATCGGCATCGGACTCGAACAGGCTGACCAGCTTGTCGCTGGCTGGCACCAAGTCCCGGCCAACACCCGCCGCTCGCTCTGTCTGATGATGCGTTCGATCAGCGGCCCATGGTGACGAACCTGGGCCTGCCACAGTATGATGAGCTGAGTGCTCGCCACAGCCAATCGTTCCGTCGCCTGCTTCAGATAGGCCAAGGTCGCGCAGGCGCGCAGGCGATCGCGACCAGTTCACGGTAGAGTTGGATGCGGTTGGGTGGGCCGCGTGTGAACTGGATCTTGCGGGCGCATTTCTTGGCCGCGCGGCAATGATCCCGCCATTCCAAGCGGGCGCCACCGGCCAAGGCATCAGCCTGCTTCAACAGGCGCACCATGACCCGCACAGCGTCCCACAGCAGACTGCTGTCGCTCGGTTCGTGCATGACTGCCGAGGTCACAGTGCTGTCCAGCCGCACGACCGCACCGTCTTCCAGTTTTACCTGCCGGGCATTCGACAGCAGCGCCCGGCGAAACAGGCTGAGTCCTCGAGGTGGAATGCCAGTTCCTGATAGCTCAGTTGCCGGTATTGCTTGAGAAGCGCACAGCGCAACACCGCTTCGGCAGGTAGGCCTTGCCGCCCGGTGGCTCTGACGCTGCTCCGACCCAGGTCTCGCGCTACCAAGCCAAGCAGATTGTGGTGCTCGTCCAGCCACTGCGACATCGCCTTCAGTTCGTGGCCGATCTCGTGCGTGGCAAAAAGATCGAATATGCTGGCTTCTCTATTCGGCGGCTTGAGGTCAAGCACTTTCGAGCTTTCCGCTTCGCCGGCATGACGTCTTTCGCGGGTCTTGCTTCTCTTCGGGATCGGCGCCTTGGCCCTCCCAGTATGGGGAATCCGCAGAACGAGGTGGAACAATCTTGGACGCGTCCTGATGTACAATCGGCACCGCCAGCATAGCGAACTCACCTCATCCATCGTCCCGCGAAGGACGTTTTTCCACCGGCAAGTGGAACTTTGTTGTCTCCTTCTTAACGGCCCAGTTCAGACGGCGACCGGTGTGCTTTCCTTTGTCCAGCGGAACCGTGTGCCATCGCTCCACATGCGATGCATGATCACCGCTAGTCTACGGGCGAGCGCAACGATGGCCCGCTGCCGACCACGCCGCTTGGCGACGTTCATCGCCCAGGCCTTCAGCCAGGACCACTTCGTCACGCGCGTCAGTAGGACCTGCGCGGCTTCGTAGAGCAGCGTTCGCATCATATCGTCACCGCATAACGAGATCCGGCCGACCCGGCGGCTTTCGCCCGACTCATGGAGCACAGGTGTCAGACCCAAAACCGGTCCGACCGCTTTCGAATTGTGGAAGCGGGCAGGAATGTCGATGGTGGTGGTATAGGCCAGAGCCACGACCGGGCCTACACCTGGTGTCGTCATCAGTCGGCGGCAAACTTCATCATCCCGGACGATCGCCAGAAGCTTGCGGTGAAGGGTGGCAAAGTGCTGGCGCAGCTTGCCGCGAGCGTCGAGAAGCGGTTCGACGATTTCGGCCAGATCAGGCATGCCTTCAACCAGTTCGTGGATGCGTTGCTCGAATTTGACCGTACCGACGATGCCGACCTTGAGCCCGAAGTTGCGCAGCAGCCCGCGGATGTCGTTCTCGATGGCAATCGCCTTTTCCTGCAGCAGCTTGCGCGCCGTCAGCAACGCCCGACGCTTCTGGTTCGTCAGGGTCTTAACATGCACCGGGCGGAACAGGTTGACCCGCATCATCTGTGCGATGCCGCGCGCGTCATTGCGGTCGGTCTTGTTCACCTGCGCCTTCAGGAATGCCTTGGTGTGACGCGTCTCAATGCAGATCAACGGCAGGCCGGCTTTGGCAAGGCCCTCGAACAGCCATTGCGATAAGGGCCCGGCTTCAAGACCGATCCGCTCAAAGTTCCAGGCAGGATCCTTGAGCACCCGCGCAAGATCCTCCGGATGGCTGGGAACTTTCATCTCGCGGCAAACCGTGCCTGTTTCGTCGACGATACACACCGCCGTCTCTTTCACCGAGACGTCCAATCCTGCATGATGTTTCATGCTGCGCTTCCTTTCCTGATGCTTGTGGCTGTTTCGGACAGACCACGTTCTACCATCAGCTCGAAGCGCAGCACCTCCATGCCGCTCCGCCAAGATGGGGCGCAAGCCGAATACCCCATCTTGGACGGTGCGTTCTTGGCGCATTGTCGGCTCCGGCGGTTGCAGATTGTGCTTTGGAATCAGCGGCATGAGACCAAAGTGTACCTGAAATCGCCGGGCCTTGCCTGCGCAAAACTCCGATTAACGCAACAATATAAATATCTTGGCGTTTGTGGACGCAAACTAGCTAGGTCGACCTCTAAGCGCAGGTTCATCCCGCGTGACCTCGGCCCCAACCGCGGCTTTTATTGAAGGCCGCCCCCGCGTCTTCCCACAATCGCGTCGACGACCAAAATGATCGCGGCATTGAAGAAGATCGTTAGAGCGGAAATGGCAAAAATCGTCGGGCTGAACGAGGTGTTGGACTGTTGGAATAGCCACATCGACAGCGGGAACACGTCCACGGTGTAAAGGAAATAGCTCAACGTGAACTCGTTGAATGACAGAATGAAGACAAGTAGGACGCCCGATGCGATACCACCGCGCATCAGCGGCAGGATAACCTCAACGAAGGTACGCAGCGGCGAAGCGCCCAGTGTCTTGGCAGCTTCCTCGAGTGCCGGATCTACCTCCTTCAGCGCGGTCATGCAATTGCGCATCATGAAAGGCAGGAAGATGATCGCGTGCGCGGCTATGATCTGCCAGATGCCGAATTCAACGCCACTAGCGCTTACCAGAATAAGCAGCGAGATGCCGAGCACCACGGCCGGGAACACGATCGGCAAGCCCAGGAGTTCTTCCACCGCCGAACGGCCAGGAAAGCGATAGCGCACCAGCGCATAGCTTGCTGGCACGCCGGCAAGGACGCACACCACTGAGGCCATAAACGCAATAGTCACACTGATACGAAAAGACTCGGTGAGGCGCGTGAAGCTTGAGTTGTCTCGGGTCGCCATCTGCCAGACTTCCGCATACCACCGAAGAGAAAAGCCAGGCGGCGGAAACTGCAGGGTAGTGCTGTCAGTGAACGACATCACCACCACAACGAAATTCGGCAACAGAATCAGCGTCATCAAGATCGCTGTAATTAAGCCAATCAACGCTGATTCTTTGCCTTGTCTTCCTATGTGACCTGCCATGTTTGCAGCTACCTTTCAAATCGTGATCTATAGCCGATGAACCGATTGGCAGCCTGTACCAAGAGCACAATGATGATCAGCACCATGGAGAGCGCAGCCCCCAACGGCCAATTAAAAAGCGTACCCATTTGATCGCTAATGATCACAGCGATTGTTGAGACTCGCGAACCGCCGAGCAGAAGCGGCACCACGAATGCGCCGGTGTTAAAGCCGAACACCAGAATTGCACCGGTCAGGATTCCTGGCATGGCCAAGGGCAAGATGACATAGCGGTAAGTCTTTAGTCGTCGCGCGCCGAGCACGCTGGCAGCCTCCTCCAAATCGACCGGAATGCCGCTGAGCGACGATACGATCGGCAGCACCGCGAGAGGAATTGTTGTTTGCACGAGGCCGAGCAATACGCCGGTGGTGTTGAACAGCAGTGTAAAGGGGCGTGGCTGGCCGCTTGCCAAATAGGCTATCTGATTGATGAGCCCATCCGGGCCCAAGATTGCGACCCAACCGAAGCTCTGCACCAGAAGGCTAACCACCATCGGCAGCATGATCCCGATCAACACCAAACGGCGCGCCAGTCCCGAAGAGGTGCGCACCATGAAGAGTGCGATCGGAAACGATATGATCACCGCAAGCACTGCGCTTACGACGGCAAGCCAAATGGTATCGAAAATGATGGAAAAGAAATACGGGTCCGCCGCCTCAGAATAGGCAGCGGGGTTCCATCCGTCCCACTCGGCATAACGCGTACCAAAGCTGATGCGCAATACGGCGAGGGTGCAAACCAGCAGCAGCCCGATCAAGAGACCTGCCGGCAGCAACAACCACACAATCGGCCGCTGACGGCGGGGCGTTATCGCCAATGCAGACGGCGTTTCGGTCAATTCGTTCGTGCCGGCCACCATCATGTTTCTACCAAACGCGTTTGTTCAGGGTCGACCGTCACCCAGACCGACTGTCCCGCGCTCACGCTTCCCAAATCATCTCTGGTCGAGTGGGCAACAAGCGCAGTGCCGTCGGGAAATTCCATCTTCCAATGATAGATTCCGGCCGTAAAGCTCCGCGAAACGAGCTTTGCCTCCATACCCCCTCCTGGATCGGACACCTGCACTTTTGTCCGGCCGGGCCGGAAGAAGACTTTACCGCCCTTCGCAAGATGCTGGGCCGCCTTCACCCTTAGGCGTCGACCTGCTTCAACCTCGATTTCACAAAATGGCCCGTTCCCGTCAAAAAGCTGCCTGATTGTCAGGATGTTCGCGTCCCCAAGAAATTCGCCGACGAAACAGCTGGCGGGTGCATCGTATATCTCCGCAGGCGGGCCGACCTGAACGACCTGCCCCCCATTCATGACCGCGATCCGGTCAGACATGGTCGATGCGGTTTCCTGATCGTGGGTCACGTAGACAGCCGCGATGCCCAACTTTTTCTGAATTGCCCGCAATTCCACCGCCATATAGTCACGCAGGCGCCGATCGAGTGAGGCCATTGGTTCGTCAAAGAGCACGAGGGCAGGTTCAGTCACAAGGGTGCGTGCCAGAGCTACTCGCTGCAACTGGCCGCCGCTCAATTCGTTCGGCCAGCGCGTCGCGAAATTGTCGGGCGGCAGTTGCACCAGTTCAAGCGCCTCTCTGATCTTGGTTCGAATGATTCCGGAAGCCACGTTCCGCATCCTCAAACCAAAGGCGACATTCTTTTCGACAGTCATGTGCGGGAAGATGGCAAGGGATTGGAAAACGAGCCCGACATGACGCTGATGCGGTGCAAGCCCGGCTACATCACGCCCGTGGATCCGGATGCGACCCTCGGTCGGCGTATCAAGACCGGCGATCATCCGCATGATTGTCGTCTTTCCGCACCCCGAAGGCCCGAGAATGGAAACGATTTCGCCTCCCCGGACACTCAGCGACACTCCGTCGACAGCGCGCACCTTACCCTCGGCGAAGTGGCGTTTCACATTCTCGAGTTCTAGGGCGAGATTCTGCTCGTTCATAGGCAAGATCTTTCAGTCCAGAAACAAACAGGCGCGACGCGCCAACTAGCGCCTCGCAGGAGTGTTCATTGTCAGAACAGTGCCTCGTCGTTAGCCGAGCGCCTGAGCATAGCGACGCACCCAGTCATCGCGCACGGAAGCGAGATGATCTGCGTCAACAGTTATCGCGCGACTCGCAATGACCTCCGGCGATGGAATGTACGGGATCGCCTTTGCCTTCTCAGAAAGGACCGCCTTCGCATTGGTCGGGCCATACCAGACCTCTTCGGCCATCTTCCCCTGAACTTCGGGGTCTAACGCTCTGTTCATAAGCGCATCTATCGCCGCGCGATCACCAGGGTGCTCTTTGGGAACCACCATAAGCTGCAAGTCCACAAAGAAACCTTCGGCTAGATCTAGGGTTGCGCTCAGATTGTATTGCGGGTCTCTAATATACTCTGCATAGAGCAGTGGGGAGAATACGGCCCCAGATATAGCTGATTTCGAACGAAATAATTCAGCATCTTGCGCCGGGTTATTCTCAAACGTCAGGAGGTTATTTTTCAATTCTGCCAATAGCTTAAATCCCGCGTCCGGATTGTTGGCGTCGCCTCCTGCCATTTTGGCAGCGGCGATGATCAACTCCATCGCCCCTAGGCTTTGCGGCGGATAGACTAGGACCCCACCCTTGCTCTCCTCACTCCAAAGCACCTGATAGGACTTAGGCGCATGATCAAATACAGCTGTGTTGTACAGAAGTGCGTCGCTCCACAAAAAGTACCCCACGCCATATCCCTTTGCGCCAGACCGGTACTGCGGAAACAGGTTTTGCGAGTTGGGAATCTGTTCCCAATTGGGCTCCTCAAGGAGTCCTGCCTCTGCTAACGTTGAGGCACCGAAGCCGGAAAGAATAACCAAATCGTACTGCGGACGAGTGGCAGAGGCCCTCAGCTTGGCAATCATATCCGACGTGGTGCCCGTCAGGTCAGGTATAATTCTCGCTCCAGTCTCCACTTCGAACGGTTGAAGGATATTGCGAACCGCCGCCCGTCCGGTGGAATCGGACCATGTCAGCACTCTCAGTTCTTTGCCGGCGAATTCTTGCGCCAATGCGGTTTTTACCCACGGCATCGACAAGGCACCTGCCGCCGCAACGCACCCAGTGCCCTTCAAGAATGTCCGGCGCCTCAAGGTTCCCTTTAGTTTCTTGTCCACGTCCATAACACACTCCCCTTGGTGGGTTGCTGCCTGTTTGCACGCCCTTTCGCTCGCCGGCCTTATTTGACGAAGAGCTCTCGAGCATTGTTGGGGGTCGGCCGATCCGCGCCACTTCGAAGTGATTGTACGGTATCGCTGACCCTGACTCCTCTCACGCTCGCGCTGCATCGCTGCTTCGCTCCCTTCAAACGCCGAGCAAACGTGGGAGCACATTTCCTTCTGCCGCACACGGGTCGCGCTCTGCACCCATTCGCCACATCTGCTCGACAGATTAAATATGTCAGCCGGTCAACATTTCATGTCAAGAAAATTTTGCAGATGTTAGGCGCCATTTTTTTTCCTTTGCTCGGGCCGGCCGCAACCCAGATTCAGGCGCTAGCAATCGGCGCAACGTAAACGGGAGAAGCGTCGCGCTTGGACCGGATGAGGTCAACGCGGCGTCCTTCTAGGGAAACAGATGACCTTAGACGTCAGCAGGGGGGTGTTCGGCCTGCCGGTACCGGCCAGTTCCTGTTCAGGCTGACCGAGCAGGAGAGTCCGCACGGCGAAAGATTCAGTTACCGGTCGCCCGAGAACAATGTGCTGGGCTTCATCATGCAGCGTGCAAGCGGAAAAAACGCTGCCGGAGCTCTTCAGCACCGAGCTGTGGGCGCCGAAGGGAGCGAAGGAAGATGCCTATATCATGGTCGACCATGGCCGCTTTGCCTGCACGGATGGTGGCTTCAATGCGACTCTTTGTGACTATGCCCGGTTCGCGCTGCTGCTGCTGCGCGGCGGGAAGCTAAACGGGCGACAGATCATTCCATCGGAATGGATCGAGGAGACGCAAACCATTATTCGGGAGACCGAAGGCGCTTACCACAACACGTTCTGGATCGAGGACCATGAGCGGCGAGACTGTATGCGTGCCGTGGGAATGGCGGCCAGCTAATCTATATGGACCCGGGAACCGACTTTGCGGCGGTTAAACTGGCCGGCTGGGCCGACGGAACGGCTCGTGGCATACGTGCTCCGGAGGGAGCAGATATTGGATCGAGGCAATGGCGGCGGTCCACCCCATCAGGATGCGTTGGCGCGCCGCTCAGTTGCTGGGTGTCGCACGATCCCCTCTCGCCAATCCCGTATATCCGGTTACTCTCCCCAATTGATGCTGAACCGGCGTCCATCCCGGGGCGGCCCTACGGCTTCGAATTTCGGAACCGGGACAGGAGTATCGATTATCGCAACAAAAGCCAGGGCGACAACAGGCCTCCGCCGAGAATGGTCATCTCTCGGCGGCACGCGCCGTCGTCTCGGACCAGCCGCAGCAGTCGCGGTGCATCGCAAAATGCTCCTGGCCTGAAAAATTGGAGGATGTGGTGCAACCCTTTGAAATGACATAGGATTTGGTTGCTCACGCCGGATCCGAATCATTTCCCGGAGACCACACCCGCCATGAATGATCCTACGCTGCCGCTGACCGGTTGGTCATCTGTTCGCGGCAAGTCCGTGGTCGCGCGTTTCGACGGCGGCATGCTGTCGTCCAACAGTGGGGTCTCGCTCTGGCCGAGGTGGAAAGCGGCTGCGGCTGGCTGACCGTCTGGCGCGCTGCATCGATGATCCGCGCTGCCCGGACCAGGTCATCCATAGCGTGGCCGATATGATCGGCTTTCCCATGAAGATGATTGCCGTCGGCTACGAGGATGGCAACGACCCAACCGGCTGCGTTCCGTTCCGATCTTCAAGATGGCCCAGGCCACAAGAGATTTGCCGCCCCGCGACTTTCAAGCTCTTTGGTCAACGCTGGAGCACACGTCATCCTTTCGTGTCATAAAAATTCTTGATGATAAGCGGACAAATGATTTCTCCTTTCCCTTCCGCATTCACCGGAATTGCTGTTACACTTTCTGCTGTCTCAAGTCCGCAGCCATCGGCTTCCATTGCCGCCAAAGCAGGAGCCGAGTCCGCACTTTCTGGCAGCGCCTGGCGCCCCTTCGTCGCAGCCCTATTTTCGCCAGTCATAGATCTGCCACCTCGTCTCTCCCCGCGCGTACGCGCCACCTGGGCCGCCCAAACTCTCCGCCAAAATCCGCCCCAAATGGCGCCCGCTGCAACGACGAGGCTCGTTTCGTTAAGGTCGTGACATATAAGGCAGCCCCGCAGCGCGACCAAGCCAGCGGCCCTCGGATTTCAGCCAGTAAGAATTTTCCTTTCAAGAAAGCCCATCTGGCAGTCGGGCGGAAAAATTGGCAATCGGCGCGAAGAACACCTAGGATGGAGCCACAGACACCTGGCTGATGCGGCAAGAGGGGTTCATTCCGCAGCCGGGGTCTTGATGAATACATAGGCCATGCCAAATTGACTGCCGTGTGGGGATGGGAAAGGAGAAACTTTGAGACGCGAGACCGCAGGCGACGACTTGAGGATAGGCCCGACCTCGGAAGACAACATCGGCCAAGTGGTGGGCCAGCGGATTCGTGAGGCACGGAAGGCTGCGGGGCTAAGCCTCGAGGTGATGGCCCAGAGGGTTGGCATTTCCGTACCGCAACTCTCGAAGTTGGAGAACGGCAAGAGCACAGCGACGATTCGCTCGTTGGCCAAGATCGCCGTAGAGTTGCAACGTCCGCCGAATTACTTTTTGCAGAGCGACTCGGAAATGCCCCGCTCCCTCGGTACCCTCCTGCCGTCTTGGGACCCTGAAGGCCGTGCCATTGAGAAATTCGCCGAGCTGGTCGGAATCAAAACCGACTGCCGGGTGACCATAGTGGTCTTTCCGGCCGCGCAGCTCGGGTCGGCCGCTATCCAAGTTCAGGCGCTAACAAATGGCGCAATCGATTTATTTGCCGAAAGCTTAGGTTTTTTTGAGGGGTTCTCCGATCCACTGCGACTGGCATCTTGCCCCTTCTGCTTTACCGGCGAAGCGCATTATGACCGGTTCCAGGCGAGCCCGCTCTTCAAAAAAGAGGTGAGGAACGCCCTGAGGGCAAACTCCGTTGAGGTACTGAATCCGACTTTGAAGTGGCGTCGGGGGCCCTCCGTGGTGCTAATTTCGAAGAAGCTCATCACATCACCGGATGAGTTGCGGGGAGCACGTATCCGATGCTCGGAGAATCAAACGACATTCGCTTACCTAGAGCGCCTTGGCTGCGAACCAGTTGTCGTCCCTTGGACGCAAGTCAAAGAAGCCTTCGAGGCGGGCCAGATCGACTCGATGATCACGAATCTCAGCCATGTTGTAAGTATGGGTTTCACGCGCTTCGCGCGGTACATGACGCAACTTGATTATCGACCCCTCGATCTATCCTTTGCCATAAACCGGCAACGCTATCAGCTGTTGTCACCCGCTCTACAAGAAGGCCTGAATGAAGCTGCCGCTGAAGCGGGTCAGTATTGCGTTAATCTGATGAATCAAACTGCGGACCAACTGCCAAAACTGCTCGACGCGGACCGCGCCGTCCTAGTGAAAGCCGCCGCAGAGCCCTGGCACGCCAGATCGTTAGCGATCTTTGATGATCTTGAGCGGGCGGGTTGTTGGCGTAAGGGCCTGGTTGGGGAATTTCGGGCCCTGGTGGACGACTGACCATTGTCCGAAGTGTTCTGGAGAGTCACTAACGGCGTCGGTGTGATTAAACCCGTACGTACGCCGAAATCGTGACTTCTTTCCGTGCCCGTCAGGTTGCGGATGAACTGGTTGTCGGTGTAACCAGCAGGAAGAGGTTTGATATCCAAATTAAGAGAATAGTTGTAGCGGCCGCCGCCGATCAAGTGCCCCAGCGGCGGCAGCTACTTGGTGTGGGATCGTCTTATCCTGACCACGGGCGCGATGGATTGAATTATTCCCATCCGCGGCTGGGACATGCTTGGCGTCTTCACCTTGGGCGGTGCTCTGAAAGACAAGGCGTACGCAATCAGTGTTCCTCGGCACCGGCCCGTTATTCTGCTTAGTCGCATACCATACGTGAGGGCCGGCGCGACCATGGCGGCTTTGCCCGATACTGCTGGTTTTGGTGGGAGATCCGAGCCCATACGGAGTATGCTGGCAAGGCAGTACGGCGTTCACGAAGGGCATCTATTATCTGGGTCGAATCACTGCTGCTGATATCCCGATCAGGCAAGGCGTCGATCCGACCGCGATCGAGAAGGCGAGCGAAGGGCAGGTTCGAGGTGTCCGGCTCAGAACGACTGGCGGGGCGACCGCGATGATCGCCTGTGCCGCCGTTGGGATAGGCTTTGGGCTGAAGGCCGAAACGCAGCTCGCTGACCTACCAGATGTACCTTTTGAATTGAACGAATCGCTGCGGCAGTGGCTGCCTGTCTGCGACCATTGGAGGCGGTCGAAAGTCAGAGGGGGTCTATCTCGGCAAGAATGTCGGTGGCGGACCGTACTACACGCAGCTTGCGAGCGGCATTGCCTTGCGGGTCGGCCGAGCTTTTCGTCTTCGCCGCGGCGACATGCGCATCGTGGTCGGCTGCGGCGCGGCGGGCGCGATCGCGGAGCTTCGGTGCGCCGCTGACTGGGGCGTTCTTCTACGCCTTCGAACTCGTGATGGGCAGCTATTCGGCGACGAGCCTAGCGCCGGTTGGAAACCTACCCTCGTCGGGTACTTCATCGCGAAGACAATCGCGCCGCTTCCGATCGGAATCCTGGCAACCGACGAGTCGCGGTGTGGCCTAGGCTAGTTCGAAACCGCCGCTGCGCTGTCCCACGCGAATCTAAAGCCGGCGCTTCGTCCTTCGTTTGGAGGCCCTCACGGTGGGGCTGCTTGGGATCGTCTCACCGTAGGTCACGTCGTCCGGCAATGGGCACGCTGCCTCGCGGGCGTGTTCGACCGGCCGCTCAAACACATCGCGCTCATCTTGTGCTCCAGGCGCTCGCGTCGATGATCTCGCTCGGCTACGATTCTTCGCTCCTTGCTGTTGGGGGCTCGTGGAAGATCTTCATATCCAGCCTCGCTGCCATTTGGCCGCAAGCGGCCATACGAACGCTAATGCGATCATTGGCCGGGCGCGTCTCCGCTTCCGTCACCGGGGGTCCAGTCACCATGATCTTCATCGCGCTGGAGACCAACGGCGGCGGTTCTCGTCGTCCATGATGCGCTCCCAGCAGTACCTGCGGGCGCCCGTCATATCGGCCTTTCGCGAAGCGTTCCCACTCGGGCCGACAAGCCAGGTTGTCGCTGTCGAGGAGGGGGTCGTTACGCCGGGATTGCGATCTTGGCCTATCCGCATGAGCAGGAACTCTCGGAGTCCGGCTCGATTGAGATATCTTATGCCACATCGACGACGTGCTGCTGCCGTTCATGACAGTCAAGGAGGCGATTGAAGCGCTTCGACCGAAGGAAGGCCGAAGCACTCGCAGTCAACGACGCAGGGGCAACGTGGCGTGTGGTCGGCTCACTCACTATAGCGCATGCGCTGCGTCGTCACGCGGAAGCGCTGGACCTGAGCCGGCGCGATCTGCTTGGAGAGGAATAATATGCTCGTAGGGCCGCGGTCCCGGGCGCCGTCCGGATCGCCTTGCCGAACCGCGGAAAATTCGAGTGCTTTGAGACATATACCCAAACCTGGGCCCTTGAGGGCATGCAGCCGCTTTTCCAAGGGGCCGTATGAGAATCGTCCGGCCCAGAAGTAGTTGCGTCGCCTTAGATACCGTTCTGACTAGACAATTCGTCGACCAAGACCCGGATGTTTTCCGAATAATCTACCGGCGTGCTGATGAGATGGACACCGCCCGCCGCAAATGCCGCTTCGAGGGTCGGCACGAGATCGTCGGGGCCTTCTATCCGCCTGCCTTCGATGCCGTAAGCCTTGGCATAAGTGACAAAGTCGGGATTGCTGAAAGTCATGCCGAAATCGCTGTAGCCATTTACGGCCTGTTTCCAACGGATCATACCATAAGCGTCGTCCTGTAGGATGAGCACGACCAGGTGGTGTCCGAGGCGAATCGCCGTCTCCAGTTCCTGCGAGTTCATCATGAACCCGCCGTCGCCGCATATCGCGAGGACGCGGCGTTCCGGATAGAGCATCGCGGCCATGATCGCTGAAGGCAGCCCTGCGCCCATGGTGGCGAGCGCATTGTCGAGGAGCAGCGTATTGGCTACGCGGGTACGGTAGTTGCGAGCGAACCAAATCTTGTACATGCCGTTGTCGAGGCAGACGATGCCGTCCTCGGGCATGACCTGGCGCACGTCGTGCACGATTCGCTGCGGGGTCAGCGGGTAGCGACTTTCCTTCGCCCGGTCGGCGATCCTGGTCAGGATCCCCTCACGCAGCCCGAGAAGCGCACCGGCGTTGGGCAGCTTACCCTCGAGGCGGTCAGCAAGCAATCTCAGGCTCGGTCCGAGATCACCCACCACCTCGGCATGTGGGAAGAATACCTCCTCGACCGTCGCCGGCAGATAGCCCACATGGAGCACGGTCGGCCCCTTCGGCCCCATCAGGAAGGGCGGTTTTTCCACGGTGTCATTGCCGATCGAGATGAGGAGATCGGCGCTATCGATCGCCCGGTGCACGTAATCCCGCTCCGACAGAGCGGCGGTGCCCATGTACAGTCCGGACCCGCCTGATACCGCGCCCTTACCCATTTGCGTGTTGAAGAAGGGGATATGGAGGCGCCTCACGAAGTCCGTCAGCGCCTCGGCCAAGCGCGGCCGGCTTGCGGCTGCACCAAACATGACCAGCGGCCGCTGGGCCTTGAGGATGAGCTCTGCCGCGCGATCCAATGCCGTTGTGGGCGCGACGGGCGGGTCGATCGGATGGGGGGGCACCATCTGCGGAACCACGGCCACTCTCTCGGCTGCGACATCTTCCGGGAGCTCGAGATGGACCGGCCCTGGCCGCTCCTGCTGCGCTACCCGAAACGCTTCGCGCACGATAGTCGGGATGGTCGCGGCGCCGACGATCTGGCGCGCCATCTTAGTCAGCGGCGTCATGGTCGAGACCATGTCCACCATCTGGAACTGTGCCTGCTTCCGGCTCAGGATGCACTTCTGCCCGGTGACCATGATCATAGGCATCGCGCCGAGCAAGGCATAGGCTGCGCCCGTCGTGAAGTTCAGCGCACCGGGACCGAGTGTGGACAGGCAGACTCCGGGCTTGCCGGTAAGCCGCCCATGCGTAGCCGCCATGAACGATGCCGCCTGCTCGTGGCGCGTCACCACCAGTTTGATCGAGGAATGCCGCAGTGCTTCAACAAGGTCGAGATTCTCTTCTCCGGGTACGCCGAAGATCTGCTGAACCTTCTCGTTTTCCAGTGCAGATACAAACAGTTCGGCGCCGTTCATTGGTGTCGTCCTCAGCTGATGCTTACCAGCCTCTCGGAGCTGATCATCCGAGCGGTATGCGACTTGAGCAGGCTCAGCACCGTCTCTCGTCTCAACAATTCTCGTGGTAGCCACGACTGGCGGCCATCGCTAAACCCTGCATTTCGCAAGGTGACTGAAAGCACGCCCGCCACGATATTGATGCCCGTCTCTTCCTCAACCAGAGAGGCTGCCGTGAGAATGCCTGATCGGTTCCGCCGACGAGCACGTTGGCGCCGAGCCACACGCGGACAGCTGCCCCCAAGACAAGATTTGCAGGGATGCCTGTTGGACAGGTTCGGCCCGCTTGCCACAACACCGATCTGCCGCCGATCGAACGCAGATGACGAAATCCTCGCCTGCAGCGTCGAGCTCGTTTGCGTTCGGCAGCATGCCCACCACTTCCGGCGAATCATACGAGACTGACGTTTCGCTGAACGCGTGCCATGGCTTTGATTGAAAATAAAAATAATTCGCAGCCGCGTACATTTGCGCGTTACCGTAGATGGGTCACGTACGAGGCGATCGTTGCCGCCTCTTTCATGAAGCTAAGAGCAAGACAGCTACGCTTCGATTGCGCAGGTGCTTCTGGAGGACATCGTTATGGCGCAACAAACCTTCTTGCAGGAATGGTCCCGCCACCCACTTCTTCAAGGCGGGAGCAATTGTCACACGTTCTCCTCGACGGCTGGCCAAGAGGGTGGCCAAACTGATATTTTTCGCATAGGTACATTTATCGGGATCCGGCAATTCGTCTCGTTCGGCGAGGGTCTCTTCATTCCACTGGAACGAGATAGCTGAACTCTGCTGAGGCTGCCCCATAGGCCAGCCCATCATGAATGAGGCCAGCGAATTCCGTCTTCGTGAAGGAGTCACGCTTTCCTTTCCGACGTTGGAGAACGCTGCGGACAAGCTCGAGGTCAGTGACGCAGATCGATTCACGCGCAATTCGTAATTGCACACGGACTTGGCTGGGCTCTGCGTTGGCCAGTGGACAAATCGGCCGCGCCACATCCCATCTCTCATGTCGGCAACGTGAGGCCGTGGCTTGAGCCTCCGAAGGGCTTATTAACGACGAGATCGCCGAACGACTGAACATCAGCATCCATACCGCCGACCATGCATTTGCAGGCCGTCCGCACAAGACTAGGAGTGGCCAACACGATGCACGCGCGGTCTTGACGTCGGCGACGGCATTTTCGGTGAGCGTGATCATGGGACGAATTCTCCCAGTCCATGACGCATTTGCGGATGCCAAAGGAGAAACTCCTTTCAAAACAGTGTGATGGCTCTAACACTGCTATGTCGCATGTCCGACATCGTCGGAGATTGGACGGTTGAACAAGGCATGAATTCCGCTTTCGCCGTGGAGCAATCCGGTCCGGATTCGAGGCAAAACGCCGGGCAAGAGATTCCTCCTGTTGGGTTGGTCGAGTCCGCGACTCGGTCGTGGTCGGCCTAGCCCCAGCGGCTTGCCCTTGCGCGCATTCATGAACGTAGACGACCCAGCCGGCGCGCTCGTCTTTCTGATGGAGCGCTACGATGAAACCGGGCCGATCAATGTCGGCACGGCCAGGAGATATCGGTTCCCAGCTCGCACCAGTTCGTGGCGGCGATAAAGGTGCTGATCAGCGAGTTGAAGGATCGCTAGGACGATCAAGAAGACCACCGCCGACGATTTCGGCGAGGGCCGCTCGAGGGACTGCGCGAGGCAGTTGCCTGGAAGCGCGGCGAGCTGCCGCTGGATGCTGTCAACAGCGATCCGATGCCGCCGGCGCGGGTCAAGCAACTTCAGGTCCACCAGAGAACAAGATCCGGCCGCGCAAACCCGAAAAAGCTGTTCAGCACCAGGCGACGCTTTCCCTTGCCTGATTGACCGGTGACCCCGTGAATGAAACCGCCATCAATCAGGGCGATATCCCCAGCCTTGAGCTGGATTTCGCGACAAGGAACGGCCTCGAGATAAGCTGCCGAATAGGGATAGCCCGTGGTCTCCACACCCTGCGACTTTCGATCCGGGACTGTCGGCTTATGGCTCCAGAGCCGCAGATTGCCACCTTCCTCGGCCATGCTGGGATAGAAGTTGAGCGCCGCGACGGTGTTCTCCGCCACCGCAGAAAACTCGTAATCCTTCCCAGCACATACGACTTGAGCGACATCGTCGTGGGGCTCCAAGGAAAATGTGCCCCTGCCAGACCAACTGAGAGCGCGACAAATATTAGCCTGACCGTGTTCTGAACGGGCCAGCCGCAATTCAATGCCCTGGTCGTGAAGCTCGCGCTTCAACGCGTCGAATAATCCTCGGACCGGATCAACCAAATTCTCAAAAAGGGCGCTGACGAACGGTCTCGCATTTTCTGACTCTGGGAAATAGGCGGCTGCATCCTTCCTGTAGTGGGATGCGCCGACATACTGTCCGGGGACGCCATCTTTACGCTCCTTGAGACCGGGACTGCCAATAAAGTTCGCGGTGATCTCCTCGGCTACTTCGGTGCTGAAAGCTTGTCTGATGTGCAGAGCGGTGATCTCACCCTGCAGGACTGAGATGATCTCCGCAGTGCTGATCGAGCCGGTGCGTTCTCTGATCGCAAGAGGCGAGATGGCTGGCGCTTTAGATACTTGGTTATTCTCCATTGTCTTGCTCCTGTAGTGCCTGATTGAGGATGGCGATGCCATGATCGAGCTCGTTATCGGTGATGGTAATCGGCGGGAGGACTTTGATGACGTCGCGATTTGGCCCTGAAGATTCGATCAGCAGGCCGTTTTCGAACGCGACATCGTGCACACGGCCGACAATGGCCTGTGAACGGCACTTGAGGCCGGTCATCAGACCACGGCCGCGCTTTTGTTCGATGCACTTGGGAAATTTCGCAACGAGGCGATCAAGGTGTCGTTGCAGGTTGACTGCTGTCCGCTCGACGCCTGCAGTAAACTGCCTGTCGGACCACATTTTGCACATGGCCCCTGCAGTCACGAAGGCGAGATTGTTGCCTCTGAAGGTCCCGCTGTGTTCTCCGGGATTCCATATGTCTATGTCGGGGCGGATCAGAACAATGGAGAATGGATTACCTGAACCACTTAGGGATTTCGAAAGGCACACGATGTCGGGTTCGATTTTCGCGAACTCGAATGAGAAGAAATCGCCCGTTCGTCCTGCGCCTGCCTGAATGTCGTCGACTATCAAAACAACGCCGTGTTTACGGCAAATGCGATGAATTTCTGCGAGCCAAGGTGCGGATGCAGTGTTCATGCCGCCTTCTGCCTGAATGGTCTCCAGAATGATTGCGGCGGGTATTTCAATGCCGCTCCCTGGGTCGCTCAATACGGAGTCGATGTAACTCGCGGAATCGAAGGCTTGGGTGGGGTAGCCGTCGTACGGGACACGGATCACATCGTGGCGAGCAACGCCGCCCAGTTCCCTGGTTGACGCCGAACCCGACACCGCCAGAGCGCCGAGCGACATGCCATGGAACGCATTCGTGAAGGCCATGACGCTCGAGCGGCCCGTATATTTTCGCGCCAGCGCCAGCGCCGCTTCATTAGCGTTTGTGCCGGTCGGCCCAGGAAATTGTATTTTGTAAGAAAGGCCTCTGGGCTTCAGGATCGAATCCACAAACGTTTCAATGAAGTCACGCTTTGCCACTGTATACATGTCAAGGGATAGAAGAATGTTGTCGCCAGCGATATATTCGATGGCCGGTGCAATAATATTCGGGTTGTTGTGCCCGTAGTTGAGTGCGCCGGACCCTACAAGGAAATCGATATATGGGTTACCGGCCTCGTCCCAGATTGTCGCCCCAAGGGCCTTCGTAAAGACTGCGGGAAACGACCGCCCGTAGCGGCGAACGTTAGACTCGTAAGCCGTAAAAACGTCAGTGTTCATTTCAGGTCCCTCTGCATGTAGCGTCGCGTTCAAGGAGAGAGTGATTAAATGCGTTTGTTGGTCTCGGTTGTTCGTCAGTTTCACTTACAAGGTCAGAACAGTCCGGACGGAACTTTGGACGGTCGTGAGCTCCCACGAATGTGTTCGTAATGCCGACACGCTCCTCAAAAGGGTTCGCGACAAAAGGGAGACCGGACTCGCGCGGCAGCTCAACTGGTGCACTGACGCACTTCGGAACCTCTACCCTAGCCACGTTGCTCTGCACGGCGATACCTCTCGTCTATGCGTTGGAACGAACTCAGTTCTAGAGTTTTCGGGGAGGCGTCGATACTACGGCATTTGGTAGTTGACGCACCTGCTTGTGCCCGGCGAAACGCCTGCCAATCCTATCAAGCTCAGCGCTAACACCGGCCCATGTGTGACAGGCGCTTCTGCCATGCAGCAGCATGCTACGGTGTTGCAGGCCGCTTCGGCAGCAACACGAATCATCGCCCCGGCTCGTGGTGTAGCTCGGCGGAGCGAAGCCGCTCGCGAGCGCGCCTCAACACCGCCCTTTCATTCCTACAAGCGTCGTGAAAATCCGGATGGCATGGCCTCTCGCGTAAGCGTGCTCGACCATTTCGGTGCAATCCGGATTGAGCCAAGGCTCGGAGTACCCGGCGAAACTAATGTCGCCGGAAGTTGGTACGCGCGCCAGACATCGCTTGAAATCTTCAAGACGAAGATGCTTCACATCATAACCGCTCTTTGAACTTGTCCTGCGGACAATAAGAACATCCGACGATGCAGCCGGTGGTCGTCGTTATTTCCAAAGCCCTGCCGCCCGGGATGGCAGAGACCAGTTCCTGTAAGATCATCGGATATGCCTCCACTTTCTTGCGCTCTTGGACAACCCTGAATTTTCAGGCAACACATTAAATTGTTTAATTATGGTGGAACGTTGTTTCCACGCCAGAAAGTGTTGAAGTATATCTCCTATGCTACCGGGTTCATCAATTAGTATTCTAACATTTTTCACGATAATACTCTCAGCGAATTTTCAACTTCCTCAGCAAATATCCATCGATCAAAATTTTCCAATGAACTCAGTCAGCTTCGCGTTGGGCGGCAATCAACCCCGGCTCCATCGGTTTGCTGGGCGGCCCTCGCACCTACTTTGGGCGCTTCGCCGGCACGGCAGGACGGCGAAATCGCAATCTGTCGAGCGTCAGCCATTACGGAAGGTGTAGCTGTACCCGTTGATGACCGGCCCGCCGCCGAGATGCGCGTAGAGCACCCTCGATCCCTCTGGAAAGAAGCCTTTCTGGACGAGGTCGATCATCCCTTGCATGGATTTGCCCTCGTAGACGGGATCGGTGATTATACCCTCGAGCCGCGCACACAGGCGGATGGCCTGCTTCGTTGCCTCTGACGGAAGGCCGTAACAGGGAGACGCGTACCCATCGAGCAACACCACGTCATCCTCGACGATTTCCGTGCCAAGCTTGACGAGCTTCGCAGTATCCCGGGCAATGTTTAGCACCTGCGCTTTGGTCTGGGCGGGGGTGGCGGAGGCATCGATACCGATCACGTTGCGCTGCCGACCGTCCTTGGCCAATCCGACGACCTTGCCGGCAGGCGTTGACCCGGTGACCGTGCAAACGACGATATAGACGAAGGCAAACCCAAGCTGTTTTTCCTGGGCGCGCACTTCCTCCGCGAACCCCACATAACCGAGGCCGCCGTTCGGGTGAACAGACGCCCCGGCTGGTATCGCATAGGGTCTGCCGCGCCTTGCCTTGACCTCATAGAGCGCTTGTTCCCAACTGCGGCGGACGCCGATGTCAAAGCCCTCGTCGACCAGATGCACCTCTGCTCCCATTATGCGGCTCAAGAGAATGTTGCCGATCCGGTCCTAGACGGCATCCTCATGTGGTACCCAGCTCTCCTGAACCAGGAGACATTTCATGCCGATCTTGGCGGCGACCGCGGCGACCATCCGCGTGTGATTGGACTGCACGCCGCCGATGGAGACAAGCGTATCGGCATTTGACGCGATCCCGATCGCGTCGGGGATGATGTATTCGAGCTTGCGGAGCTTGTCTCCGCCGAACGCGAGACCGGAGTTGCAGTCCTCGCGTTTGGCGTAGATTTCCACCTTGGCCCCCAGATGCTTGGAGAGGCGGTCGAGCTTCTCGATGGGCGTGGATCCAAAGGTGAGCGGATAGCGTTCGAAATTTTCCAGCATTTTCTCTCCGGCAACACGCGATGGAGCTGAATTAGCCATGCACGAGTCATTCTAGAGGCGTCTTTGATTTGACGTCGTCTGCGTTATCCGGCGTCGAAGAGTGTCCCATTACCATTTCCAGCACCTCGTTCGTCATTGAGCGTTGCAGCCGCACGGCGTACTGCGAGAGGCTACCAATGCGTATGGGATTCAAAACTGCATCTCCTGGATTAACTAGGACCGGATTTCTGTCACCATCGACTTCTCAAGCACGGTATTCCTTGTAATATCTGCTCAATGTTTATGGTTGGTGCAAAGTGGCGCTAATTTGAGCACTGATCTTGTCATGGCACCTCAAGGCAGCAGCAGCGATGTGGCCAGCATTTGATCGCGCTGGAGCAAATCTGCGGATTCATTCGTTGCCTCATCAAGGTCTGGCGGCTCGGATCCAACTTCCTTGCAACTGCCGAAATGCTCAGCACTTTGGCCAGCTCGGCTAACGCAGCCAGACCGCCAGATCAGAAAGAGCACGCTTGCGAAATATGCCAACTGAAGGAGCAACGAACAAGCCAGCATCTTGACGACTACTGTGCGGATGGAATGAGAAGCGAAGTAGACAATCAGAGCGTTGCTGCAGAGGACCAGCCCCAGGACGCGACAAAAGATTTTTAAGGGCAACGCCGTTCTCCTGGTTTGTCTCCTCAGATCATGCTGCGACCTGGTCGGCCGCAACATGGGTCTGGCAGTTCTTCGGGCAGACGCGGCCGCAGGCTCCGCAGCCAATGCAGCGGCCGGCATGGTCGACGACCATGATCATGCGATTGAGCTCGCCGTCGAAATCGTCGTCTTCGCCGTCGCAGGCGCCGAGGATTTCACCCGCGTCATCGACGCCGTAAAGATGCATGACCTCGCGCGAGCAGACTTTGAAACAGCGGCCGCAGCCGATGCAGGTCGTGCCGTCTATAGCGGTGAGATATTCCGGCACCCATCCGGAGCCGTCGCGGGTGGTGAATGTGCTCGTCATCGTAACTTCTTCATTGCAGCGAGCTCTCTCTTGGCATCATCCAACTCGGCAAAAACGGCCGACGTTTCCTCGGCAACGTCCTCTATCTCCGTCCATTTTCCCGGGAGATTCTCTGCAAGGTCGCGCAATTTCATCTTGGCAACTGCCGCGCGCAGCTGAAGCTTTCGGAATTTCTTCCCCATCTCATCTAGCTTTGACATAAGTCCCTCCTCGAAATCGGTTTCTTCACGCCCGTGCCACGTCGGGATAGGCCTCGATGGCTGCAGTCGCATCGTCGACCAGTTTCGTACCGGCCTCCGCGAGCTTCCTGAACGTCTCGAAGCCGAACCGGTGGATGTCACGACAGAGCGACCAACCGCCCGCCGTGAAAAGCAATCGCATCTTCATCGTTGGCGATGTCATAAGGCCGAAGCGCTCCTCGATCCTAAGCCCGACGGCCGTGTAGAACAGATCGAGCCTCCACAGCACGTCCGGATCGGAATCGCCGATGATGGGGATCGCACGGCGCTGTTTTCTGGTGATGATGAAGTCGCCCAGCAGTTCAGCGTCCGATTTGCCTTCCCGTGACCCGGAGGCTTCCTGAGCACGGATCAGCCGCACGAGGCATCTGACAAAAGGCATGGCAAGGGCCGCCTCGTCCTCGTTGACAGCCGGGCTGACCGCGGCATCAGATATTTCGCCTTCTCCTCATTTCAGTCCTCTTCCTCGAAGCACGATGTCTGTTTTCTGGGACGCCTACTTCGAGCACACTTGCGACGCCCGGCTCGGCGCGGCTGATTCTAGGCAATGATGTCCCTCTGGCCGACCTTGAACACGTCCTCGACTGCGAAGTCTTCCACGCGAATTCGGGTCGTACATCACTTCCGCCGCAATGCGGCCGGAGGCCATGAAGATTCGAGCGTCGATCCTGCTGCAAACGATCGACCAAGTGCTGCATGGACCCTCCTTGCTGCGGTCACGACAGGGAAATGGACGAATTGGCCAATAAGCCATTTCGACCAATTACCCTTTTTTATCTTTCCTCCTCGGCCGACCGCGCTTTGGCACCTTCTGGAAATTGTTTTGCGGGGCCGCAAAGAGATCGCCGCAACAAACCTTCCCACCCCTGTACTTGGCGAGGGCCTGCAGCAAATCCGGCAGATGCTGCTCTTTCAATCGGGCCGGGATAGGCTCCGGACCGTCCAGCGACGTCATTGCCAGTTCGACCAACTCGGTCGCGCGATCATTGTTGCCGTTCTCGTGATAGTACCGGGCGACCGCGGGATAGGACCGGAACTTAGGGCCGGCGCCTTGCGGGGGATTCAGCGCCAGGATGTGTTCGGACAGCTCCTTGCCCATCGCGAAGCGCTCAGCAGGGGGAAGGCGCGAATGGTCATTGGCCGGATGGAAAAGTTGGTCTAGCGCCGAAACCATCCAGTCCTCGGAGTTTTTGTCGATCGCGTCGCGAACCAATTGGCGCATCACGGGTAAGCCGGTCCACATGTCTTGAATTTTGTGAAGCAACAGATGCGCATGAGCCAGGCGGAAATTGATGTCGTCCGGCATCAAGGCGATTCCCTCTTCGATCGCCCAGAGCGCCGTCTTCCAATCTTCTAACTTCACCGCCGCCCAAAATCTGTCATCGATAGGCTTCTTCAACACTTGTTCACGCGCCATGGATTCGCTTCTGGCGATCCGCTCCGTATCGGCGGCTTTCGCTTTATCGCTGGTGCGCCAGCTGCCGTTGAGCACTTTCGGCAAAATCTCATCGAGTTGCCCCGGATGACCAATAAAGGCGATGTGGCCGTCTCGGTCGACCACGAACGAAGTCGGAATCCCGGCGGAAAAGCTGGGTTTCATCCAAAGCTTGTTCATTTCGCCTGTGTAGTCGAAAGCGATCCGATAGTTCAGATGCGAGCACTTTTCGGTCAACCACGCGTCCAACTTGGTTCGAGCCTCAACGGCCGTTGGAGCGTCTTCATCAGCCGCGACGCCGACAACCTCAAGTCCGCCGCCCTTGTATTTTTCCTGGAGCCGCATCAAATGGAGCATCTCCCCCACACCTGGTCGGCACCAAGTTGCCCAAAATTCGACGATATAGACTTTGCCGGGCTGGAAGTTCGCAAGAGGCTCGCCACGCAGCCAGTCCTCCACTTTGATCGAAGGAGCCGGTGACCCCATCCGCAACACCATTTTGCTCTCCAAAGCTGTTGCCAAAGGTTGCGTGACCTTATGCGCAGGCTTGTTCCCCCTTTGAGACGGGGAACGAGGGTTCAAGGAAGGTAGAGCATCGCTCGTCTTGGGCATCTGCGTGCAGTCAGCCTTCACTCAGTGTTGCTGACTCTCAATTCGCAAAGGCCGTGCCAACGCGCTCAGCGCTCAGTAAACGCTTGATTACACCTTAAAAAACTTCCGGGGTGCCCAAGATAGCCGGTTGTATTGGACGCGACATGTTTTCTGCCACTGTCAGGTCTTGAACACGCATCACGCGCTTCGCGTCGCCCGAGAAGCGTGGCCACGGACGACTCGACAGGGTATTCGGCTGAGGGACGTGATGGACATTATGACTGCGTTGGCTACCGTCAGCCTCGTGATCATCGTCCGCCTCAAGCCTTGCTTGAGCTTCTTGCCTTTTCGGTCGCTCAGCTGGTAGCGGAACGCCATTGCGATTGCAGGGGCCGCTCCACCCGAGCATCGCCTCTGCCCTGTCTTCCGCTTTGCGATTGAATTCCTGGCTCGCGACACCGGAGTTCTTCACGACGAAGCCGGTCATGTCCGGCTGCGGGTCGCGAGTACCGTCATCACCAGATTGACGATGATGATCGTGGCGAAGAGGGCCAGGATGAGTGCCGGCATGCGCTGGCCCGGTGAACCTGCTTTTGTCGTTCTGTGTCCCTGTGCACAAGCCCTACAGTGACCGCCTGGTGTGAATGTGAGCGTTGTCGGAATTGACCGGCCAAAGACCACTCGGTCGCCACGATAGCGCGCATAGGATGCCGCTACGGGTCCGAACTCGGTCGCGCTGAACGACCCTCTTTTGACCTGACGCCGACCTGCGCCGTGATCGTGGCTGCAGTGAGGACTGCCCATACCTCTGCCCGGCCGTTGGTCTCAGCATCACGGACCAACCTCGGGCGAGCAGAACCATCCCGCGCGCGCGTTCGCGGCGCGCGCGGATGTTCTCGGGCGGCGGGTGCAGATTGGCTCCGAGAAGCTTCGCGAAGCTTGCAGGTTTGCCACGATCTTTCTCCGACTTGGCCTCAGGATAGTGACCCAGTGAGTAGAGCTTCGAACAGCGTCGGTGCTGCTTCGGAACCCGTCAGCGAGCCAAAAACAGCGGCAATGGCGGCTTCCCAACTATCCATCTCGTCACGCCACCGAAGAGCCACTCGCGCAGCCGGCGGCTGCCGTAAGCACCCATGACTATCATGTCGGCAGACGTGTCGATTGCGTGCTGCGCGAGCACCGTGGCCACCGGTTTGCCGGCACTCGGCAGCAGGTCAACCGACACCCGAGCACCGTGCCGAGTGAGATAGGCAGCGACGTTGGCTCCCGGCTCGGCGCCGCTTCCGGTCCAGGTCGGCACAGGATCGACGAGGGCGACACGAACTTCCTCAGCGGCGGATAGCAGATCCAGCGCTTCCCGAACCGCCCGGGACGCCTCGGCCCGCGAATCCCAGCCGACCAGCACGCGCTGTGGCGACAGAGTCGCCTCAGCGCCCTCCGGCACGACAAGCAACGGCTTCCCGGTATCGAACAGGCTGCCGTTGATAACAAGGGGTCCGAGGTTAATGTCGTTGAGAAGTGCGGGGCCGACGATTGTCAGGTCATTGCAGAGCGCCCGCTGTCGCACCGCGTCACCGACGCTGGCCTGATCGCAGTTGGCAATATCGACATCATAGCACCGCCACGTGGCTCTCAGCAGTTTGTGAATTTCCCTGGATGTTTTTTCCAGACTGGCCGTGTCCTGTGAAAATGTCTCGATTTGCCTGTACCGTTTTTCCAATCTGGCAATGGCCTGTGCGCGTTGTTTAGGCCATTCGGGAATGCCATCGCCTAGCGGCGGAGGCGACGTAACGAGCCGCGGAGGCGACATAATCAGTACGGAAAGATTCGCGCCGACCTCGGCACACAAGCCGGCAGCTGTTCTGACGTCCGGATCGGCGTGGTCGGCTCCCGTCACGCTGAGTAGGCTTTTGAAGGCCATCTGACTGCTTCTTTCTAAGTATGTCGTACCTGTAGGCGCGTTTCGAAGCCGCAAGACTTGCCCTCAGCCTGACGTAGATGGGAAATGGCACTCCACCCGTTCGCTATTTAGTCGTCCGGCTTCTCGAGCGAGTAGCCGGCCGACCTGACGGTGCGAATGACGCTACCTGGCGAGGCCGCCTTCAGCGCCTTCCTTATGCGGCTGATATGGACGTCGACAGTGCGTGCACCGATATGGATATTGTCCGGCCAGGCCGCGTCGATCAGCTCGTCTCGGCTGAAGACCTTGCCGGGAGCCTCAAGAAAATGTCGCAGCAGGTTGAACTCGAGAGGTCCGAGATGGATGTCGTGGCCATTACCGCGAACCCGATGGGCATCGAGCTTCATCTCAAGGCTGCCGCAACAGAGCCAGCTGCGGTTTTCGATCCCGTTTGAACCCGGCTTCGGCAGCGCCAGCTTCGTCCGTAGACAGTCGAGCAGCTTTGCCGGCGCGAAGGGCCGCACAAAGCTCTCGTCAATGCCTGCCTTCAAGAGATCGAGGTGCTGGTTCTCGGCGCCGGGCGCGATCAGCGCAATTACGGGCAGGCCGCCGGTCCGGGGCTCCCCCTTGAACCGGGCGCAGATTGTAGAGCCTGTCGCGCTTGCCGGCCCGCAGTCCAGTACTACCGCCTGGAGCTCCCGTTCATCGGCCAATGCAAGTGCTTCCTTCACGCCGTCTGCCGGCTCACTCGTGAAGCCGTCCACTCCCAGAATGTGGCTGAGGAACAGATACAACTCAGCATCTTGCGAACAGATCAGGACCAATGGCTTCATCAGAGCTATCCCAAGAACCAAATCGGCATCGACCGCCTTGGCTGAGTGGGTTGAGCATGGCCTGTTCTCAGGGCTTGGCATGATCCTCGGGCTCGAAGAGCCGGTTCCATCATGCCCGCGCCACCTCGGGATAGGCTTCAATGGCTGTGATCGCATCGCCGGCCAGTTGCGTGCCCGCCGCGGCGAGTTTCCAGAACGTCTCGAAACCGAACCGGTGGACGTCGCGCAGAGTCTTCGAAACAACGACCAACCGCCCGGCCGTGAGAAGCACGCGCCCGAAACCCTCATGACTCATCTCCATCATCGGCGATGCCATCAGGCCGGAGCGCTCCTCGATCGCAAGCCCGACGGCGGTGTAAAACATCTCGAGCCTCCACAGCACGTCCGGATCGGGATCGCTGATGATCGGGATCGCACGGCGCTGTTCCCTGGTGATGATGAAGTCGCCCAGCAGCTCGGCGTCCGATTTGCCTTCCCAAGACCCGTGGGAATCATGAGCCCGGACCAGCCGCACAAGACATTTGACGAACGGGGTGGCAAGGGCCGCCTCGTCTTCGGCGACAGCAGGGCTAACCACGGCGTCAGACATTTCGCCTACTCCTCATTTCAGTCCTCGTCCTCGAAGGACGGTTTCTGTTCGGCGACACCTGCCTGCGCCAGCACCTTGCGCAGCCAAGGGGGAGGACACGTCCTGAGCATCATCTGCGTGCGCAACAGCACCTCTTGGATGGTTTGGGGCTGCGGCACTTTGATCGGATGAATTTTTGCCGAAACAACCTTGGCTGCCGAAGGTCCGCCGATCGCCAGACAAAACAGGAGATGACATCCCTTCAGCGCCTCCACCTTCGGGGTGATGCGGTCATCGCCCTCAGTTGGGTGCTTCCCGCTCTCGTCCGAAACGTCATCGAAGGCCACGGCTTCCACGAGATTCCACTCCTCGCGCGTCACGTCGTAGACAGCAAAGCGCCTGGCCGAACCGAAATGGGCGTTGAGGTTCTTCATGTCCTGCGTGGCGATCGCCACGCGCAATGCGCCGGCTTGGCGTTCCGGCGTCGGTGCGTGAACCTCGTCAGTGACGAGCGAGAGGCGACGAACGGAGCTCATCTGGCATTTCTCGCTTACGGAGTGGATCAAGCGCCTCAGGCGTCGGCGCGTACCGGTTGGCTTCAAAGATGTTGGCAACCTCGAAAATCAGGTCGCGGGTCCCCTGATAGAGGATTGTGAGCTTGTGCTGGCTGCCGAGCCGGTCGAAGATCGGGAAGCCGACCCGCATGAGCGGAATGCCGAGGCGCTGCGCCGCCTGGCGGCCATGGGAATGGGTGACGAGAAGATCAGCGCCGGCGCCAAGAGCTTCCAAATCGCCGAGATCGCCGATCTGAACCGACTGCGCCGGTACTTCCTCCAAAATTTTCGACATGTCGGTCGTGGTGACCGCCGCCGCGATTTCGGAGCCCATGCCGATGAAGAAGCTCGCGAGTTGGTAGAGTTGGTCTGGTTCAGCAGCGATCGCAATTTTCTTGCCTCCAAAGTGAAAATGTCCGTCGAGCAACGCGTCCTGCAACTGCGCCCGGCAACGGCGCACCCCAGCCGGCGCCGTCGCGCCCGAAACCACGGACAGCAGCGAGACGAACCGGTCGGCGTCCTTCAATCCAGTCAGCGACCGGAACAGCACGTAAGGCACGCTGGTCAACCTCTGCAGCAGCTCGGCCGGGCGGCGCATATGCTCACCGATGACGATGCATTGCTCGGCCGTGCCAAGCTCACGGATATCCTCGACACTGGTGCCGCCATAGGTGGTCGTAACCCAGCGGTCGGGCAACGTACCGTCGAGCGAGCCGGAGATGTCCGGCAGAACCACCGGCTTGAGTCCAAAGCTTTCAACCATCTCACGCAAATGCTCGATATCAGCCACAGTGAGGTTCCAGCCAGGCAGGATCACGATCTTCTTCGACTGCCGCGCCTGCTCGCCGGGACGCGTAATCCTTTCGATCATCGCGCTGACAGCCTTGGCCCAGCCCTCTTCGATCGCGCCGTCGAAATCCGGTGTGTTGGCTAGCACCACCTCCGTACCCGCGAGTTCTTCCGCGCGCTTCAGCCTGATATTGGCGATATCTCCTGCACAGTCTTCGCCCCGGGTTTCCACCAGCGCCGTCGTGCAAACGCCGATCAGCGTTGGCTTTGTCCGGGCCTTGAGGTTGAGGATCGCCTCTTCCAGATGGTCTGCCCCGCCGAGGATCGTCGCCACCTCGTCCATCGCGGTTGTCTGCAAGGGAATGGCTTCCTTGAAATGCCGCACGAAGAGCACGAGCGCGAAGCTGGTGCACCCCTGGCTGCCGTGGAACAACGGCATCGCGCCGTCGACGCCAAGAAAGGCCAAGGCGGCACCCAGCGGCTGCGATGACTTCAGCGGATTGACCGCCGCCGCTTTGGTCTGGGGAAGGATGCGGACCATCGGCTTGCTCAACACTCGCCGAAATCGTCGGCCGTCGTGCCGGCGAATTCCTGGACAGCATGTAAGGTCGCGGTCTCGCTTTTCGTGCTCGGCAGTTCCTCCCTCACCGCAGGCTGGCAATCCCATGGTGCCGGTTCCCGCACCTGGCGCCAGATCGGGTTATGAATGGCGAGGTCGATCTGGCGTACGAGTTCCACCATGCCGTCATAGCCGGCGTAAGGATGTTGGCGCTCCTGGTTGATATCGAGCCAGGGTGTCTTGGCCTTCAGCGCGATGAATTGCGTGCGCCCGCCCGACAGCATGATATCGGCCTTGTGTTCTGAGAGCATGGCGTAAAGCTCGCGCGCTGCCATCTGCTCGAATATGTGGTTGTTGTCCTTGAGGATCTGCTTGATGCGCTCCTTGTCTTCGACGGTCGACTTCTTGACAGAGGTGCCGACGATCTCGATGCCGATCTCCATCAGCGCATGGACGACCGACCAGGACTTCACACCGCCAGTGTTGAGCAGCACGCGCTTGCCTTCGAGCCTCGGCCGGTAGGCCGCGAGCTTCTTCCAAGCGATCGCCTCCTCATCTGCAATCAATGCCTCGGTGCGGCCGAGGATCTCCGGATCGGCACCCTTCTTCACGAGCAGCTGAGAGATCTGTCGGAGCGCTTCCGAGGTTTCGGTGATGCCGTAGAAGGAACCCTCGAAGAACGGAATATCCCAGCGCTGCTCCATCTTGCGGGCGAGATTGATGAGCGCGGTCGAGCACACCATCATAGCCGCCCGGGCGCGGTGCGCGCAGGCAATGTCGAGGTAACGTGCGTCGCCCGGAATGCAGGCGCGCACCCGGATGCCCAGCCGATCAAGGAGCGGCTTCACCAGCCAAAATTCTCCCGAGAGGTTGAATTCGCCAAGAATGTTGATGTCGTAAGGGCCGGCATCGTCGGGCTCCACCGTGCCGATGACATGCTCGAGCAACGCCTCGCCGGCAAGCTTGTTGCCGAGATTCTTGGAGCCGACGAAGCCCGGCGCATTGACCGGCACCACCGCTAGGCCGAACTTTTCCGCCGCTCGCTTGCAGACGGCCTCGATGTCGTCGCCGATCAGCGCCGTCACGCAGGTCGGATACACGAAGATAGCCGGCGGCCCATACGCTTCCTTGATCTCGCGGATCCCTTTGAAGAGCTTCCGCTCGCCCTGCCCCATCACAACGTCGAGTTCGGTGAGGTCGGTCGTGAAGCTCGTGCGCCACAGCGTTGGCCCGGACGAAGCCGCACCGCGGTTGTCCCAGGAATTGCCCTCGCAGGCGAGCGGCGCATGGATCAAATGCGCAACGTCGGTGATCGGCTGCAGCACGATCTTGGCGCCATCGAAGGCACAGCCGCCGGCCGCCGCCCCGGGGGTCAGTGGCTTCGAACAGCCCTTTTTGCGCGCCTTGGCATCCTTGCCGCGGTTCTGCTCGCAGGCGGGCTCGTTGAAGACATCCTGGATTTTGGCTCTGAGCGAGGACATTGCGTCGGTCTCCAAAGTCCATGGGGAAGACGACCGGCCTCACCGAAGAGCCGGCTGCCACTCTTAGCGGGTGAGGTCATACGAATAGTCCGTCACGCCCGTCTCGCTTGTCTCGCGATCGAGCTTGTCGAAGATCTTGTCGAGGATCGTCGTCAGGACGCGCAACCCGCCTTGGTAGCCCATAAGCGCAAAGCGATGGTGATGGTGGCGGTCGAAGATCGGAAACGTCAGCCGGATCAGCGGCGTGCCGGTGTCGCGCTCCAGATACTTGCCATAGGAGTTGCCGATCAGCAGGTCCACCGGCTCGGTGAAGAGCAGCGAGCGCATCGCCCACAGGTCCTTGCCCGCCCAGACTTGAGCATCCTTGCCGAAGGGCGATGATGCAAGCAGTTCCTTCAACTCGGCTTGCCATGCCGAGGTGCCGTTGGTGGCGAGGCAATGGGTCGGCTCGCCGCCCGTCTCCATGATGAAGCGGGCCATGGCGTAGACAAAGTCCGGATCACCATAGATGGCGTATTTCTTACCGTGCAGCCAGGATTGGCTGTCCGCCATGGCGTCAACAAGTCGGCCGCGCTCCAGGCGGATTGCCTCGGGGATTTGCTTGCCGGAAATCGCGGAGACCTCCATCAGGAAGTCGTCGGTCGCCTGGACGCCGAGAGGGTAATGGAACGATGCCGTCGCCTGCCCGACCTCCTCGCAATACTCCAGTGTTTTTCGGGTGTTGTAATGCTGTAGCGAAAGTGTCGCCTCGGCGTTGAGTGCCTTCCTCACGTCTTCGATCTTCGTGCCGCCGTCGTACATGCGGTATTCGCCGTCCGACGGCGTGTCGAACTGGTCAGAGGCGTCTTGGATGAAGGTATAGGACACGCCTATCAGATCGAGCAGGCGCTTGAGCTCCCGGTTGTTGCCAACGCAAAAGCCATCGAAACCCGGAATGATGTTGATGGTTCCCCCGGCTTCCGTACGCTCCTCGCCTTTCCAGAAATGCTCCAAAATGCCCTTGATCGTAACGTCATAGCCGTCGATATGGCTGCCGACGAAGGCCGGCGTGTGGGCGAAGGGCACGTCGAAGTCGCGCGGGACCGAGCCTTCGTCCTTGGCGTTCTCGATGAAGCTGTGCAGGTCGTCGCCAATGACCTCCGCCATACAAGTGGTCGAGACGGCGATCATTTTCGGGTCGTAGAGTTGGTACGTGTTGGCGAGCCCGTCGACCATGTTCTTCAGACCACCGAACACTGCCGCGTCCTCGGTCATCGAGGAGGAAACTGCCAAAGCAGGCTCCTTGAAATGGCGCGACAGGTGCGAGCGGTAATAGGCTACGCAGCCCTGGCTGCCGTGGACGAAGGACATGGTTCGCTCGAAGCCCGCGGCCGCGAACACCGCGCCAAGCGGCTGGCAGGCCTTGGCGGGGTTCACGACAAGCGCTTCGCGAGCGAGGTTCTTTTCGCGGTATTCCCACGTCTTGGTGAATTCGCCTTGGTCGGTAACGACCTGGTCCGGGTGCGGACATTCGAAATTCAGCCTCTTCTCGGCGAGCATCTGCCTGTATTCCGGCTCGCGGAACAGGGGAGCGTGGTCGAGAACTTTTTCAGCCGACTGCGGCATGGGTGGTTACCTCTTTCCATCTGGCCCGCCATACGGCGGCACAGGGACGTCGAAACGTTTCAGGTCTCCCGCGGACAAAGCGCCACAGGCGTTCAACGGCCTCCCGGCTTCCGGGAGGCCAGGTTTTCATTCGGCTGCGATCGCCGCCGACGGCTCGGCTTTTTTCTTCCAGGGGGCGTCGTAGAGGTTCCAGACTGGGTTGTTGATGGCCAGATCCATGTCGCGGGCGAAGATGGGGAAGCCGTCGTAGCCGTGATACGGGCCGGAATAATCCCAGGAATGCATTTGACGAAACGGTATGCCCATCTTCTGGACCGGGTACTTTTCTTTAATGCCGGAGCCAACGAGATCAGGACGGATCCCCTCGATGAACTTCTCCAGCTCGTAACCAGTCACGTCGTCATAGATCAGCGTGCCCTTCTTCACGTAATGACCGGTACGCTGATAGTCGTCGTTATGGCCAAATTCATAGCCAGTGCCGACGATCACCATGCCTAGATCCTCATATGCCGTGACGACGTGACGGGGGCGCAGCCCGCCGACATAGAGCATCACCGTCCTGCCTTCGAGGCGCGGCCGGTACTTGGCAATGACCGCATCGACCAACGGCCGGTATTTGGCGATGACCGCCTCGGCCTTGGCCTCGATTTCCGGCCCGAAATGCTTGGCTATCTTGCGCAGAGAGGCTTCGGTCTGGGAGGGGCCGAAGAAATTATACTCCATCCAATCAATGCCATACTTTTCCTCCATATGCCGGCAGATGTAATTCATCGACCTGTAGCAATGGATGAGATTCAGCTTGGCCTTCGGCGCGCGCTCTATTTCGGCCAGTGTAGCGTCGCCCGACCAGTTGCCGACCACGCGCAGGCCCATCTCCTCGAGCAGGATGCGCGAAGCCCAGGCGTCGCCGCCGATATTATAGTCGCCGATCACATTGACATCGTACGGGCCGGCCTCGAACTCGATGTCCTTCTTTTCGAAGACCCAGTCGCGGATCGCATCGTTGGCGATGTGGTGGCCGAGGGATTGCGAGACGCCGCGGAAGCCCTCGCAGCGCACCGGCACGATCGTTTTTTCGTGCTCCTTGGCCTTGTTGCGGGACACAGCTTCGGTGTCGTCGCCAATCAGGCCGATCGGACATTCGGATTGCACAGTCATGCCCTTGTTCAGCGGAAACAGTTCCTCGATCTCGTCGATGATCCGTTCCAGCTTCTTGTCGCCACCAAAAACAATGTCCTTCTCCTGGAAATCGGAGGTGAACTGCATCGTGACGAACGTGTCGATGCCCGTCGTGCCGACGTAGTAGTTGCGGCGTTGAGACCAGGAATATTGCCCGCAGCCGACCGGGCCGTGCGAGATATGGACCATATCCTTGACTGGCCCCCACACCACGCCTTTCGAGCCGGCATAGGCGCAGCCGCGAATCGTCATCACGCCGGGGATGGACTTGATGTTCGATTTGACCTCGCATTCGGAAAGAAGCTCGCTTTCCTCGCCAGCCTCGTCGCCGCTCTTTGCGACGCTGAGGTGCTTTTTGCGGCGCTTCGCCGCCTTGTCAGGATATTGCGACAGCACCTCCTCGATAAGCTTCGCATGGAGGGCGCCGTCATTCTCGTATTCCAGGCTCATGGGACCCCTTTCAAGGTTCTGGGTGACGCCTCACCGACGAGGCGCCGTTCTTTGAAAGGCGCGCCAGGTTAGGCGGCGCCCCCAGTCAGTAGCGGTCGTTACTGTGCGGCCGCCGTGGCCGCTTCCTTGACCTGAAGCTCGGCAAGCATCTGCTCGTCGGTCTTCATGATGCCGAAGTCGAGCAACATGTCCTCGAGCTCCTCCATGGTGATCGGGGTCGGGATGGTGCCCTGGCCCGAATTGGCATGGATCTTCTCGGCCAGCGCCCGGTATTCCCCGGCCTGCTTGGAGTCCGGCGCATACTGAATGACAGACATCTTCCTGAGTTCGGCGTGCTGGACGATGTTATCGCGCGGCACGAAGTGGATGAGCTTGGAATTGAGCCTGGAAGCCAGCGCTTCGGCGAGGTCGAGCTCGCGGTCGGTTTGGCGCTCGTTGCAGATCAGGCCGCCGAGCCGCACGCCGCCCGAATGGGCGTATTTCAGGATGCCCTTGGCGATGTTGTTGGCGGCATAGAGCGCCATCATCTCTCCGGACATGACGATATAGATTTCCTGGGCCTTGTTCTCGCGGATCGGCATCGCGAAACCGCCGCACACCACATCCCCGAGCACGTCGTAGGAGACATAGTCGACATCGTCGTAGGCACCGTTCTCCTCGAGGAAGTTGATCGAGGTGATCACGCCGCGTCCGGCGCAGCCGACACCCGGCTCAGGGCCGCCCGACTCCACGCATTTGATGCCTTTGTAGCCGACCTTGAGCACGTCCGCGAGTTCCAGGTCTTCCACCGAACCTTCCTCTGCCGCGAGGTGCAGAACCGTATCCTGCGCCTTCGCGTTCAGGATCAGGCGGGTGGAGTCGGCTTTGGGGTCGCAGCCGACGATGAGGATTCTCTGCCCGAGGTCGACAAGGGCGGCGAGCGTATTTTGGGAGGTGGTGGACTTGCCGATGCCGCCCTTGCCGTAAAAGGCGATCTGACGCAAACCTGACATGTAGCTTTCCTTCCTTCGTTCCATTCATCGCGGCTGCCGCGACATGAATGCCGGTCGGGCAGCTGTCGCCGCCTCGCACCCAAGGATCTCAAGACTCGTGCCAATTTGGCTGATCGAACCGAAGAATAATTTCATGGTTGCTTTTCAGGGATTTAGCTTGAGGCCAAAGAAAAGGATCGTTGGAACAAGCCGTGTAGCGGACCCGACAATGGCGACACAAAGCGTCGGATCGCGATCCTCAGTCACCGCATTCGTTCGAACCGCATCGTTGTGTTGAGGTGGGCGAACAGCATCTCGACCCTCTTGCGTTAATTGCGGGATGCTGCGAACTCTTCTGTTCCGGCGAGCTGACGTGCTTGGTCTCGCGTGTCCTCGTCGAGACTGCGCGGAATCTTGCGCCATGCTGGCATACCTTCGATCCACGGCGATCCATACGGGGCCGCGGGCGATAATTCCGCCATATCACCAACTCAAGGGGACTGGCTCACCTATCAGCGCAGGAGTTCAGTATCGGCGTCATCGCCTTCACATGTTCGTCGATCCGCTCGAGCACTTGCGCCGCGACAACGTCGCGCTCAGGCAGATGCCACCAGTGCTCGTTGACGAGTTCGACGGTCTCGACCACTGCCTTCAGGACTGCCGGCTCCGGAAGCCTTGCACGGTTCGCAAATGCTTTCCATCGCGGTGCTGCTAGCGCCTTGAACGAGCGCTCCCCTCCAAGCGACAGCGCCATGGCGTCGGCGGGAATATATGGCACGGTCGACAGGACGTCGTAGATTGGTGCAAGCACCGGCTTGTCGCCGTTGCCGGGATAAATCAAAGACCAGTTCTTCAGGTGCATGTCGCCATTGCCAGTGATGACCGTCAGCGCCAGGCGGCGGACGAATTCGAGAGCCGCCGTAGGTGAGACGGCCACGCCAAGGGCCCAGGCTATGTCGTGATAAGCGGCGCCCTCATATTTGCGCGAGGGATAGACACCGAAGACCTGAGCGAAATCCTCGATGTGAATCCTCTCGCCATCGGCGCCGCGATCGAAGCGTTTGACGAGAAGGCCCTTGCCCTCTGCCAGCGTGTTGAATTCCTCGGGAATATCCTCGAAATCGGACTTCTCGATAAGTTCGCGTTCAGGCACCTCCATGCCGATCGCTGCGGCCAGCGCGAGGTTGGCGAATTCGTTCTCGGAAACGCCCGGAAACGCCGTCGAAGGGAACTTGGCGATGTATCGGCCTTGCTCGTCGTCCATCGGCAAGGTCAGCCCGCCGCCTTTTCCAGTGTTCTTCATGACCGACAGCTTCATCTGCACGCCGGCAAGTGAGAACCGTGCCTTGGGCTTATCCTTTGAAGCATCCTGCGAAACCGCTATCGCGCGGTCACTGGGCAACGCCCGTACGGCTCCCGGCAGATCGGCGCCCAGCGCCGCTAAAAGATCGAAATCATTGCCTGGCCGCACATTGCCTTCGTGGTGCTTTTCCATCGCCTCGCGCAATTTCTCCTCCGGCAGGAGGTTCGCGAAGAAAGCGGGCAAGGCGCCCGCCAGAGGCTTCGGATCTTTCCGCAATCCTCCCGTCGCTGCCCGGAACGACAGGCTGAAAACCGGAAAGCCGCCCGTCGCGCGGTAGGGCTCATCGAAGTTGAATGCATTGAAATCGCCCGGCGTCCTAACGATTGTGCCGATCTTCAGTGCGTTCAAGAGCACGTCCAGCGACGGGATCGTCTTAGGTGCGCGAAAGACTGGAGCCATGATCGTCATCGTCAGGTTGAGAAACAAAGGCGGGTCGATCCTCATCATCATGCGGACGCAATAGAGCCTGGACAGCCGGCACCATGACTTGCGGAACCAGCATCATTTCCAGACCGAGCGCGCGAGCGATATTCATGAGCGTCGTCGCACGCGCCGCTGCGGCTCCCTTTTCGATGTCGCGATAGCGGGGACGGGATATACCCGCCAAGTCAGCGACCTGCTCCTGCGTCATGGCAGCGGCCAGCCTCGCCTGCCTGAAAAGCCCACCGATTTCGCGCAGAATTTCCGATTCAGAGTCCATCATGATACCTATACGATCTATTCCAATGCGCGATGATACGCAAAGGTACCTATCCAGCGAGCAAGTCAAAACTTTTTAGATCTGTTAGGGTATCATATATAAAAATAATGATATGCAAAGGGATCAATCCTTCTTCGAGGATCTCTCAGTCTTTAGCGCCGCACAGCGAACGGCGTTCCTCCGAGAACAGCTGCTATGGCCACCGGGCTCCTCTGATGGCGCCGCCGCCGGTTTGCCAGGCTTCTTGCGGCCTGCGGCCTGGTGTTGCTCTTCTTTTTCGGCCTCGATCCGGCGCTCTTCTTGCGCCGCCAGCTTGGCCTTGGCTTCCAGCGACGCCATCGGCCTGCTGGATCGTGGCCAGCCGGTTCTGCTTGTCGCGGGCCCAATCCGGCATCTCGTCGCCGCGCTTGTCCTTGCCGAAAGTCACGTCCTCCTCGGCATCCGCGGCTCGGCCGTCGTCAGCATGCGAGCGACCTCGGCTTTCAATTCCAGCTCGCGCTCCTTCATGCGCTCATAACTCATCGCCTTGTGTTTCGACGCGTTCGCCTTGATCTTCGTGCCATCCAGCGCGACATGGCCGAGTTTGACCAATCCTGCCGTCTCACACAGCTTCAGAACCTGCACGAACAGCGCCTCGAGCGCCTTCAAATGCCGCTTGCGGAAGTCGCTGATCGTCCGGAAATGCGGCGGATCGAGCGCCACGATCATCACAAAATCATTCCGTTCGCAGCAGGCCCTGGCCGGCTGTTTTCGCCAGCTTTGGCCATCGACCGCCTGTTGCGTTCCTTCGCCCCCCTCTGTCCCTCCAGCATCAAAAGGACCGTCGCGGCGCACCCGCCCTTCCTGCTCAAATCACATTCAATTCCCTGAACGCTCGCCCGTCGGCGATCCGGCTGTACCCGAACGTCGAGCAATCCACCGTGCGATAGCCGCCATGCACTATCAGTTCGGCCAGCGCCTTGCCGACCGCCGGAGCCTGCTGCAAGCCGTGACCGGAAAACCCGTTGGCGAAGAGGAAATTGCCGACCTCCGG
>NZ_JAMYRK010000041.1:0-57896 GCF_040321335.1 Mesorhizobium sp. M0437 | reverse complement strand
GCTGCCAAAGTTCCCATCAGCCATCGCATCAAGAAATGCGCCTGGAACGACGACTATCTCATCAATGCCATCACTCATATGCGATAGCCCTGCCCCTCGAGGGGGAGATGTCGCCGAAGGCGACAGAGGGGGTCGGTTCGACCGGGCTCGTCTTCCTGCAACGGATGGAGGCTGGCGCTCGACGCGCGGCGACCCCCTCTGGCCTGCCGGCCATCTCCTCCTCAAGGGGGGAGATCACAGCTTCACCGCCCCGCCGCTCCATAAACCGGCGTCGCAATGCCTTCCATCCTCGCCTTGATCTGCAGCGCGACGTACTTCGAATAGAAGCGCGACAGCGCCAGATTGCCGCCGTGGAACCACAGCGCTTCCTGTGCCGTCGGCTTCCACATGTTGCGCAATTCGCCTTGCCATGGACCCGGGTCGCCTTTCACGCCCGAGCCAATCCCCCAGCACGGGCCGACCTTGTTGGCGACTTCGCGCGAGACGATCGCCGCCACCGTTTCGTTCATCGAGAGATAGCCGGTGCAGGCGATGATTGCGTCGGCCGCCAGTTCGGTGCCGTCGTCGAAGAGGATGCCTGTCTGCGTCAGCGACTTGATCCCGACGCCGCTGCGGATGCCGATCTCGCCGTCGATGATCAGGTCGCAAGCGCCGACATCGATGTAGAAGCCCGAGCCGGTGCGGTAGGCCTTCATCAGGAGCCCGGTCTCGTCGTCGCCGAAATCGATGGCGAAGCCGGCGCCGCGCAAACGATCGTAGAAGGCCGCGTCGCGCGCCTTGATGATGTCGTAAAGCGCCCGCTGGCCTTGCGGCAGCAGCGCGAACGGCGTCGAGGCGACGATCATGTCGGCCTTCTCGGTGGTGATGCCGCGGGCCAGCGCCTTTTCCGAAAAGATCTCGAAACCGATCTCCATCAGCGTGTCCGACTTGACCACCGTCGTCGGCGAGCGCTGGACCATCGTCACCTCGGCGCCGCTCTCCCAGAGGTCGACGCTGACGTCATGGCCGGAACTTGCGGCGCCGATGACGGCGACCTTTTTGCCGCGGAATTTCTCGCCGCTGGAATACTGGCTGGAATGCAGGATCTCGCCGTTGAAGACATCGGCACCCGGCAGGTCGATGCGCCTGGGCGGGCCATAGGCGCCGGTCGCAAAGACGATATGCTTCGGCTTTAGCGTGATGCGCTCGCCGGCGCGATCGAGTTCGACCGTCCAGACCCTTTCGGTCTCGTCATAGGACGCGCTCACGCATGTCGTGGAGGTCCAGTAGTTGAGCTCCATGACGCGCGTATACATCTCCAGCCAGTCGCCCATCTTGTCCTTGGGCGTGAACACGGGCCAGTTCTCGGGAAACGGTATGTAGGGCAGATGGTCGTACCAGACCGGGTCGTGCAGCACGAGCGAGCGGTAGCGATTGCGCCAGGAATCGCCGGCCTGAGCGTTCTTCTCGATGACTATGGCCGGCACGGCCAATTGCCGGAGCCGGGCGCCCAGCATGATGCCGCCCTGGCCGCCGCCGATGACCAGGCAATAAGGCTGCTGGCCGGCGCCGAGTTCACGCGTCTCGCGCGCCCTCGCCTCCAGCCAGGTCTCGCGCTCCGGATCGGCCTTGTGGCGGACACCCAGCGGCCGCGCCGGGCCCTTGCGCTCCTCAAACCCCTTGAGATCGCTCATCGCGGTAAACAGTGTCCGGCATTTGCCGTCCCTGAGGCGCATGATGCCTTGGCCCCACGCCGATGACGTCTCGAAAGAAAACCAGGCTTCGATCGTGCCTTCGTCCGAAGTCGCTTCGCCGCTGAGCTGCCACCGGGCAGGTTTTGTCGTTGCCAGCGTCGCCGCCAGCATGTCGCGGATCGCGACGCGGCCCTCCATCGTCCTGACGTTCCAGGTGAAGGTCAAGAGATCGCGCCAGTAGCAGTCCTCGACGAACAAATTGGTTGCCGCCTCGACGTCGCCGGCCTCGAGCGCCCGGGCAAAGGAATCGAGCCAGGTGGCAGCCTGTTTCGTCGGTGCGATGTCGAGCATCTGTCTTGCCTAACTTCCAGTGGCCTTTGCGCTGACCTCATTCTTACCCTTTCCCGGTTCTTTGCGGGAGAGGGTAAGGGCCGTGCAAACAGTCCGGAAGCTAAGGGCGCAGCGTAGGCCGAAGCGACTGCCGCTGCCGTCAGGCCCGCGCGCGGGCCTGATCCGAACCGCTATCCAGCCATGCGAGATCGTGCGGCGAAAGTGAGATGTCGAGCGCCTGGAGGCTGTCTTCCAACTCGTCGAGCGTGCGCGGCCCGATCAGCGGGACGGACGGAAACGGCTGCGCCAGCACATAGGCGAGCGCGACGTGGATCGGGCTTTTGCCCAGCCGTTTGGCGAGCTCGATGGCGCGGTCGCGACGGCCGAAATTCCTCTCCGAATACCAGACCCGGACCAGCTCCTCATTATCGCGCCGGTCGCGCCCGGCGCGGTCGGTGAAGAAGCCGCGGCCCTGGCTCGACCAGGCGAAATTCGGCATCTGCCGGGCGGCGAGCCAGGCCTTCCATTCGTCGCTGGAGGAGGTGACGCAGCCTGCCCAGATCGGCTCCAGCATCTCGGCCAGCGAGAAATTGTTGGAAAGCGCGCCGGGCTTCTGCTTGCCGGTGCGCTCGGCATAGGCAATCGCCTTGTCCATGCGGTCCATCGTCCAGTTCGAGCCGCCGAACGGACCGCGAATGCGGCCGGCCTTGACCTCGCGGTCCATCGCATCGACGAACTCGTCGACCGGCACGTCCGGATTGTCGCGGTGCATGAAATAGACGTCGATATGGTCGGTCTGCAGCCGTTCGAGCGACTGGGTGAGCTGCTTGCCGATGACGTCGGGATAGCAGAGCGGCGAGTGCGCGCCCTTGCCGATGACCACCGACTGCTCGCGCACGCCGCGGTTCTTCAGCCACTGGCCGAGCAGCGTCTCGGTATAGCCGGAACCGTAGACGAAGGCGGTGTCGAACAGATTGCCGCCGGCCTCGAAATAGGCATCGAGCAGGATGGCGCCCGACGAAAAGGTGCGGAAATCCTCGAAGCCGAGCGCCAGGCACGAGGCCGGCCGCGGCAGGCCCGGAATGCTGCGCTTGGGGATGGCGGTTCCGCCGGAGCGCAGCTTCCGTCCGGAGATCGTGTTGACGCGCTTTGCCGGTTTCTCCATGTCGTATTCGAGCCCGATTGCGGCCCGCCATTTGTCGAGCACGCGCAGATTGCCGAGACTGTCGGCCCAGCCCATGCCGGGCCAGGCGAACTCCTGCTTTCCGCCGAGAATGGCCTCGCCGGCGGCGTCGACCTCAAATGCGTACAGCCAGCCGTCCTCCGTGACCTCGACCACCTCGGTGTCACCCGGACGGATGATGCGGATTTCGCCGGTGCCGCCTTGCTGGCCGCCGGCATACCAGAAATCCGCCACCTCGATGCGGCCTTTGCTGCCGAGAATACGCAAGACATTGTCCTGAGCGAGCGAGATGCTGCAGGACACTTCCGCGACGATGCCGCCCGGAAAATGCAACAGCGCCGACGCCCATTCGTCGACGCCGGATTGGCCGAGATGCGCAGCGCCGACGACTTTGTCCGGCTCGGCGAAGGGCTTTCCCACTGCTGCGCCGGCAATCAGCCGCGCCATCGAGACGGGATAACCGCCGACATCGAGAATGCCGCCGCCGGCGAGATCCTTGGCGTAAAGCCGGTGCTCCGGCATGAAGCCCGGCATGGCGAAGCCGAAGCTGGATTTGATCATCTTGATGTCGCCGATCGCGCCGGCCCTGATCAGCTCGACCAGCTTGGCCGTCTGCGGATGCAGCCGGTACATGAAGGCTTCGCCGAGAAAGGTGCCGGCCTTGCGCGCGGCATGGATCATGGCGTCGGCTTCGAATGCGGTCAGGCCAAGCGGCTTTTCGCAAAGCACGTGCTTTCCGGCCTCGGCCGCCTTGATCGCCCATTCGGCATGGCTCGGATGCGGCGTCGAAATATAGATCGCGTCGACATCCGGATCGCCAACCAAAGCCTCGTAGCCGTCCAGGATGCGGGCGCCGGGGAAAGCCTCGGTGAGCCCCGACTTGCCGGGATTGCGCGCCCCTAAGGCGACCAATGTGCCGGTGCGCGAATGGGCGACGCCCCCGGCAAAAGCCTTGGCGATGTTGCCGGGCCCGAGAATGCCCCAGCGAACTTTTTCTGGTTTGGACGTCATGTCAAATCTCCGTGGGGTGGCCGCGAGCAATCGCGATCGGACAAAAGAAAGATGGGTTAGCGAATGCGTGCGCCGGTGGCGTCGAAGAGAAGCGAGCGGTCGGCTTTGATCGACACCACCAGGTCGTCGCCGTTCGCGCGATGCCGCGAGGCCTCGCGCTCGATGATCAGTTCCTCGCGTCCGCCACCGGTACCGGAATTGGCATAGACATAGCTCACCGATCCCAAGTGCTCGGCGACGTCGGCCTTGAGGGTAAGGTCGCAATCGCCCTGGCCGGCGTCGAAGAAATGCTCCGGCCGCACGCCAAGCACAACATCGCCGCCTGTTGCAGGCAAGGCATCCGAAAGCGGCTTGCGCAGTCGCGCGCCGCGATGATTGACCAGTTGGACGACCGCCGCACCGTTGTCGGCCCCGACCATTTTTGCCGCCAGGAAGTTCATTTTCGGCGAGCCGACGAAGCCGGCAACGAAGCGGTTGGCGGGGTCGTCGTAGAGATCGAGCGGCGCGCCGATCTGCTCGATATTGCCGGCGTTGAGCACAACGATCCTGTCGGCCAGCGTCATTGCCTCGGTCTGGTCGTGCGTCACATAGACCATGGTAACGCCGAGTTCCTTATGAAGGCGCGATATCTCGACGCGCATCTGCACCCGGAGCTCGGCATCGAGATTGCTGAGCGGTTCGTCGAACAGGAACACTTGCGGCTCACGCACGATGGCGCGGCCGATGGCGACGCGCTGGCGCTGGCCGCCCGACAATTGCCGCGGCCGCCGCTTCATCAGCTCGGCGATACGCAGGATTTCGGAAGCCCGCTTCACCCGCCGCTCGGTATCTGCCTTGGGGTTGCCGGTCATTCTCAGGCCGAAGCTCAGATTCTGCTCGACCGTCATGTGCGGATAGAGCGCGTAGGACTGGAACACCATGGCGATGCCGCGATCGGCCGCCTCGACGTCGTTCACCACCTTGCCGCCAATGGCGATCTCGCCGTCGCTGATGTCCTCGAGTCCGGCGATCATCCGAAGCAGCGTGGACTTGCCGCAGCCGGAAGGGCCGACGAAGACGACGAATTCGCCGTCATCGATGTCGATATTGGCACCGTGGACGATCTCGAAGACGCCGAAGCGCTTGATGACGTTTTTGAGTGTGACTGCCGCCATGCTGATCCTTACTTGATGGCGCCGGCGGCGATGCCGGCAACGAAATGGCGCTGCAGAAGCACGAACACGACGAGCATTGGCGCCGTCAGCATCACCGCGCCCGCCATGATGCCGCCCCAGGACACCTTGGTGAGACCGATCAGCGTGCCGAGCGCCACGGGCGCGGTCATCGCGCCCGGCTTGGAATTGATCAGCAGCGGCCAGAGATAGTTGTTCCAGGAGGCAAGGAAGAGGATGATGGCGAGCGCCGCCAGCATCGGCCGCGCCAGAGGCAGTGCGACGAACAGGAATATCCGCCATTCCTTGACGCCCTCGACCTTGGCGGCGTCGAACAGCTCGTGCGGCATCATCGAAAAACTCTGCCGCATGAAGAGCACGCCCAGCGAATTGAACAGCGGCGGCACGATCAGCGCCACCCAGGTGTTGGCGAGCTTGAAGTCGCGCGCCACCATGATGAATTGCGGGATCAGCACGACCGCATAGGGCAGCGTGATGGTGCCGAAGATGATGGCGACGACCATGCCCTTGCCGAAGAAGTTGTAACGCGCCAGCGCCCAGCCGGCCATCGAGGTCAGCATCACCGACAGGAAGGTATAGGTCACCGCCACCGAGACGGAGATGCCGATGGCGCCGATGAAATTGGTGCCGCGCTGCAGATTGCTGACATTGTCGAGGAAATTGCCATGCGGCAAAAGCTCGATGTCGGGGCTGAAGATGCCGTTGTCGGGCATCGTCGAAAAAACCACCATCATCCATAGCGGAAACAGCCAGACCAGTGCCAGCGGCGTCAGGAACAGATGCAGCGCGATGCTGCGTCCCAATCTGGCCTGGGAGCGGCTGACTCTTGAGTGCGAGGTCATTTCGGTTCCCTCGTCAGCCATATCTGCACCAGCGAAATGGCGATCGCCAGCCCGGCCATGGTGTAGGCGACGGCCGAAGCGTAGCCGAAATTGAGCGACCGGAAGCCCTGGCGGTAAAGCAGCAGCCCGAGCGTTTCGGTGCCGCCGCCCGGCCCGCCGCGCTCGGTGATCAGGAAGGGCTCGGTGAACAGCTGCATGGTGCCGATGATCGACAGCACGGCGCAGAACACGATGATCGGCTTGAGCAGCGGCAACGTGATGTAGAAGAACTGTTTGACCTTGCTGACCCGGTCCAGGGTCGCCGCCTCGTAGACATCCTCGGGAATCGACTGCAGGCCGGCGAGCAGGATGATGGCGTTGTAGCCGGCCCAGCGCCACGTCACCGCCATCATGATCACCGCCATCGCCGGGGTGACGTTGGTAAACCAGTCGACACTGGGCAGGCCGATGCTGTTCAGCAATTTGTTGATGATGCCGTAGTCGAGATTGAACATCAGCCGGAAAACCGCCGAATAGGCGACCTCGCCGACCACGACCGGCGCGAAGAAGGCAAAGCGGAACAGGCCACGGGCCTTGAGCAGTGGCGAATTCAAAAGCACCGCCATCACAATCGCCAGCGAAATCATCACCGGCACCTGGATGACAAGGATCAGCAATGTGTTCTTCAAGGCATTGAAGAAGGCCGGATCGCCGATCAGCCGGCCCCAGTTGAAGGTCGGCGCGAAGCGCCACGGCACGGTGCGCGTCGCCTGGAACGAGATCAGGAAGGAATCGATGATCGGCCACAGCCAGAAGATCGAAAAAATCAGCAGATACGGCGCGAGGAAGCGATACGCCGTGGCGTTCTGGTAGCGCATCGTTTCCTCCTTTCTGCTTTCAAGTTCTTGCCTTCTCCCCTTGTGGGAGAAGGTAGATCGGCGCGTAGCGCCGAGACGGTTGAGGGGTGATGGCCGGAGTGCCGCCGGCGCCAAGCTGGAGCACCCCTCATCCGTCGCCGCGCGCTCGGAGCCGCCTCGTCTAGATCACGACTTGACGGGCAGGCCGGTCGCCGCGGCGATCTGGCTTGCGGCATCGTCGAGCGCTGCCTTGGCGTCGGGATAGCCGCCGGCCAGATATTTGGTCTGCACCGCGCGGATGATGATTTCGGCGTCGCTCTGGAACGGCGTGCCGCGGCTGGGGACGACCTTGGGCAAGGTGCCGAGGATGTCCTTCCACACGGCTTGGCCACCCCAATAGGGCAGGCCCTCGGAGACATAAGGGTCGTTGAGCGCCGAGATCAGCGACGGCACCAGGCCGAAGCCTTTCAGCATGGTGATCTGGCCCTCATTCGTCGCAAGCGTGTATTTCAGATAGGCGTAGGCGGCTTCCTTGTTCTTCGACACCGAGGTGATGGCGAGCGAGGAGCCGCCGAGATTGGCGGCGCGCGGACCGTCGGCGGTCAGGCTCGGCATCAGATAGACGCCCCATTTGCCTGCCCCATCGGGCGATTCGGTGCGCACGGTGCCTTCATACCAGCCGCCATACATCTGCGTGGCGACCTTGCCGGCGGTGTTGTTGGTGATCTTGGTGCTCCAGTCGGCAGAGGAAATGATGCCGGCGTCCTTCATCTCCTTGATCTTGGTCATGGCATCGACGCATTTGGGCTGGTTGACCGTGATCGATTGCCCGTCGGCGGAGAAGTAGGCGCAACCCTGCTCGTTGGAGATCATGCGGAAGAATTCGGAATCGCCGTTGAAATCGGCGTTGGTCATCGTGACGCCGGGATTGGCGGCCTGGATTTTCTTGGCGGCGGCGATGAAGTCGTCCCAGGTCTTGATCGAGGACGGATCGACGCCAGCCTTCTCGTAGAAGTCGCGGCGGTAGAACATCGCCACTGGACCGGAATCCCAGGGCATCGCATAGGCCTTGTCGTCAACCTCGAGCTCGGTACGCTTGAAGTCGGGGAATTTTGCCTGGTCTTCCGCGGTGTAGCCGAGCGTATGCAGGTCGACGAAGCAATCCGGGAACTGGCTCCAGTAGTTTTCGGCTTCGCCGTTCTCGATCGTAACGATGTCAGGCAGCCCCTCGCCGCCGGCGGCACAGCCGGCGATTGATTTGTCGTAGGTCGGCTGGTTGCCAAGGTCCTCGACCGTCACCTTGATGTCGGGATACTGCTTGTTGAAGCCCGCTATGGTGGCCTTCAGCGACGAAGCGGCGATATTCCAGCTCCAGATCGTGATTTCACCGGACTGCGCAAAGGCCGGGCTGGAGCCCAAGGCAAGCGCGAGCGCGGCGCAGGTCAATTTTATGCGCATTGAAATCCTCCCATTTCAGTTGCTCTCTGTTTGCGAGCGTGGCTAGACTAGGCCTCGGGAAAGCCTTGTCCGCGACAAAGGGAATAAGAAATGAGCGGAAAGTAAGATGCCGGAAAGGCCGTTTTACCAGCCTGGCGCCAGCAGCGTGGAGGGCCTGCCGCTGCTGCTGCAGATGTTCCACACCCAGCCCCTGGTGATGCTAAAGCCGCATTGGCACGCCCAGGTCGAGGTGAATTTCATCGTGCGCGGCGCCGTGCATTACCGCATGGACGGGCACGGGCTTTCGCTTTCTGCGGGTGACATGTGCCTGTTCTGGGGCGGCCTGCCGCACCAGATGGACGAAGCGTCCGACGATGCCATCTATGCCGGCGCGCATTTGCCGCTGGTGCATTTCTTCCGGCTGCATTTGCCCGTCGATGTCCGCAACAGGCTGATGACCGGCGCGACGCTGGTGACCGACGCCACCGACCGGTCGGACGACCACAATTTCGAGCGCTGGAATCGCTATGCCCGCTCCGGCGACCCGGTCAAGGCCGAGCATGCCGTCAACGAGCTTTTGCTGCGGCTGGAGCGGGTGCGCTTCGAGCCTTACCGGCTGGTGCCCGAAACCCCGGTCGAACAGGAGATAGGCAGTCCCTTCGATCAGCAATCGCTGCGCAATGTCGGGCGCATGTGCGACTTCATCGCCGAGAATTTCCTCTACGAGATCGATTGCGTCGACATCGCCGCGGCGGCCGATATCCATCCCAAATACGCCATGAGCATATTCAAGAAATCGACCGGCATGACGCTCAATGAATATGTGAACTTGCTGCGCCTCAGCTACGCGCAGGCGCTGCTGATGCATCAGGATGCCAATGTGCTGCGCGTCGCCATGGAATCGGGCTTTGGCTCGCTCAGTGCCTTCAACAAGTCGTTCCGCAAGCTTTCCGGCATGTCGCCGTCGGATTTCCGCAGGGGCGTGGCCAGCGCCAGATAACGGCTGGATTCAAGCGATAATATCCAGGCGCCTCGGCAGGCGGTTCATCGGCGACGGCCCGTTGGCGGTGATCAGGAACTGGTCCTCGAGATTGAAGCTGGCGAGACCGTCGATGTAGAGCGGGATTTCGAATGCCAGCACCATGCCGGCCTCGATCACGACATTGCTGTCGGCCGAGATGAACGGCCATTGCTCGGAAAACACGGAATTGCCGACGCCGTGGCCGAAATGGCCGCGGCGATAGGAACGCAGGCCCTGGCGCGCCAGGCTTTCGCTGGCGGCGCGATGCACGGCGGCTAACGGCTTTCCGGGCATAAGCGCGGCAAGCCCGTCGGCGAAGGCGCGTTCGGCTATCGCATGCAATTCGGCCTGTTCGGGCGACGGCGGCCCGAAGGTGAAATTCCGCGACATATCCGAGGCATAGCCGTTCACGCTGCACACCATGTCGGCCTTCAGCGGATCGCCGGCGGCGGCGACGACGTCGGCGCCTTTTGGGCGAGCGCCCAGCGTGACGTATTCCGCCGTCGAGATTTGCTGCGACGACCCGGCGGCTGCATCCGCGACGCCTTGCCGGTAAAGCGCGACCAGCTCAGACTGACGCATGCCGGTCGTCGCATGCTGCTGCAGCCGCGACAGGCCGGCTTCCGACAGGGCGATGCCCTGCTGCAGAAGGTCGATCTCGCTCTGCGATTTGATTGCCCGCAGCCTGTCGAGAACCGGCGAGCCGTTGACCAGGGCAGTGCCCGGCAACATTGCCTGCATCGCGGAAAAATCGCTGGCCGAGACGAAATCCAGCTCGATGCCGAGCGTCGCACGCTCCAGCCCGAATTCTGCGAGGATCGTTTTCAGCTCGCGGACGGAGCGGGCAAGCTCGAAGGTCGCCGGACGTGAAAAACCGGGGGCGCGGCCAACCAGGCCGGCCTCGATGCGCTGCGCAACAGGCCGGTCGGCCGTCGCCGGCTCGAGCGACGCCGATTCGATCCAGATCGCATGCGTGCGCAGCACGGCGCCGGCCATCGCCGCCCGGAGCCGGGCAGCCTGGAAATCCGCCACCACGACGCCGAGCGGCAGGTCGCCTCGCTTGGAAATAACGACGAAACCGGCACCGGCCCGCCGGAACAGGCCGGCCGGGCCGATCCAGGCACCGGTGGCATATTGGAACGCCTCGGGCTCGCAAAGCACCAGCGCCTCGATGCCGGCGCGCTGCATCAGGTCAGTTGCGCGCTCGCGGTCGACAAAGCCGGCCATGGGATCTCCTCGAATGCACTCGAATCCGACGCCGATGCGGCGTCGTTTGGCCTTAGCGTAGCTTCAGTGCCGCCGTGGAGCAGCTTTTTTCTGGAAGCGCTGTTCACCTTGAGAGTTCGTCGTCGGGAAACGAAAAAGCCGCGGCGAACCACGGCTTTCAACGCGACAAGTGGTCTGTTTGGAATGCTTACTCGGTTTCGTCAGAGGTGTCGTCGGCAGTGTCTGCCGCGTCTTTCGCGGCCTTCCTGTCCAGCGCTGCCTGCAAGGCCAGCGTAGCCTGCGGTGAGGCCGGTGTCGTGGCAACGACCGCCATTGCATGAGCAACGCCGGTCGTCGACTTGTCCTTGGCCGCGGCGGAAGTGGCGGCTCCGTGTCCCTGCGAGCCGGCCCCGGCCGAGTTTCCGCCGTTACCGTTGCTGCCGCCATTGCCGTTGCCATTGCCATTGCCCCCGGGAGCAGCGAGTACCGGAGATGCGACAAGGGTGAGAGCGGCTACAGTCGCGAATAGACAGGTGCGCGTTTTCATAGTTCCTCCTTCGAGTCGCCCTCCCGCCAGGATGGGTTTCAGATGAAAAACGTCAGGACTTTCGAATCCGAAAGTCGGCTGTTACCTAGCTTTGTTCAAATACAGTATTCTACAAGACGGACCTTGGTCCGAAATCGATACGCAAAAGTCCTGGATTTTATCGACAGCGTACTTCGGACGACCGCAGCGGCGGGATTTTTGCTGCCGGCAGATCCGGCGCCGCTACAGCGCAGTGTGCGTCGGCTGACATCAGGCTAGGGTCGAGGAAACCTAGTTGCTCGACCATCGGTGAGATCATTCAAGGCGATTGAGAAACATTCCACATCTCCTGAAGTTGGGAGCGCAGGTGCGCTTTTGAGGTGCCAAAATGTTTGATGCCGGCGGGCTTTTGGGAGGAAGCCATGATCCGCGTCACGCCTGCATTTCGTGTTTCGCGCCGCCGCGCGTTGCAGTTTGGCCTGGGAGCAACGCTCGCTTCGGCCACCGGCCTTGCCCCGGTTTCCCGGGCCTATGCACAGGATGAGGTCAAAGGCGAAGACATTTTTTTCCGGTTCGCCCTCAATCTCGAATATATATGGAAGCCGAATATTACCTGCGCGGTACAACCGGAAAAGGGATCGAAGACTCGGATGCTGGCCCGAAGGCCGGCGCTGTCGTTGGCGGCAAACAGGTCAGCTTTGACACGCCTGCAATCGGCGATTTCATGCGCCCATGGCGTCCAAAAAGCTAGTGAGTTCAATTGGCTCGCCCGAAAAGAGTCGAACTCCTGACCCCTAGATTCTGGTCTGAGAAGTCAAGATCTAGGCGGTTCGAACGCGTCCCCTACTCCGTCAACGCTCCGGCTTCCCACCGCCAAGGCACATCATGGTTTAGGAGCTTGGCTTAGACGCTCGAAGTGAAGTACCCAGCCCATATCTTATTCCATTCTGGAGTTTCCACGTTTTTCGCAGCGGTCAAGGCCGCCGAGAATCCGAGATGGTCAATACCAGTGAAATGATGCAGGTTCTTCTGGACCACGTGGCAAGCAGGCCGCTGAGCAGACGTAGCTTCCTGGTTTCAGCATATGGACCCTCTTTGTAATACGAATTGAAAATTGCGCCCTCATGTTTCAGAACAGGTCGGTAGACCCGCGAGGATGATTTCGAATCCTGCGGGTCGCTCACGGTCCTCAAGGCGAGAATTCTAAGAGACGTTCAACAATGACCCAGCACGCAGAAAACGCTCGAATTCTCATGTACAGCCACGACACGTTCGGGCTCGGCCATTTGCAGCGCTGCCGGACTATCGCGCATTCACTGGTCGAGGATTTCCGCGGACTTCAGGTGCTCATCATTTCGGGTGCGACTATAGCTGGCGCCTTCGATTACCGCGCCCGTGTCGACTTCGTGAAGATCCCCAGCGTCATCAAGCTGCGCAACGGCGAATACACCTCGCTGGAAAAGGACATCGATCTGCATGAGACGCTAAGGATGCGCCAGTCGATCATCCGCCATACAGCTGAGACCTTCCGGCCCGATATCTTCATCGTCGACAAGGAACCGCTCGGCCTGCGCGGTGAGATTGAGGACACGCTGTCCTACCTCAAGACGCGGGGCACCACGCTGGTGCTTGGCCTGCGCGAGGTGATGGATGCGCCGCATCTGCTCGAAGCAGAGTGGGCACGCAGAGACGTGATGCGCAAGATAGGCGTCTTCTATGACAAGGTCTGGGCCTATGGTCCGCCGGATTTCTACGATCCGTTGACGGGCTTGGATGTGCCCCCGGCTGTCAGGGCAAAGATGAGGTTCGTCGGGTTCCTGCAACGGAGCCTGCAGCGGAACGAGTTGCCCGGCCACCGGCCCGAGGGCGACTATATCCTCGTTACTACCGGTGGCGGCGGTGACGGCGCCGATCTGATCCACGACGTCATCGATGCCTATCAGCAGGATCCGCAATTGCAGCATAGAGCCCTGATCGTGCTTGGGCCTTACATGCCGGCGCGCAAGCGCAACAAGCTGCTCAAGAAGGGGTCCAAGATCCCTTACATCAAGATCATCGAGTTCGACAACCGCATGGAAGACCTGATTGCCGGCGCCAAGGCGGTAGTGGCGATGGGCGGCTACAACACCTATTGCGAGATACTGTCTTTCGACAAGCCGGCGCTGATCGTGCCGCGCGTCGAGCCCCGCCGGGAACAACTGATCCGCGCACGGCGCGCAGCCGAACTCGGCCTCATCGAGATGCTTTTGCCGGAAGAAGCCGAGGATTCCCGGCGGTTTGCTGATGCACTGAAGGTGCTGCCGGACCGGCCCCGCCCATCGCAGAGCAATCCGCATCTGACGCTGGAAGGGCTGCCTCATATTTCCGAAATCGTTGCGGAACTGCTCGACCGGCGGGCCGGCCATCACCTTTCGGTCATTGAAGGAATGACCTGAGTTGCAACATCGCAAGATCGTCGTGGTTCTGAAGGGTTATCCGCGGCTGTCCGAAACCTTCATCGCGCAGGAACTGCTCGGTCTTGAGCGTGCGGGGTTCGACCTGATACTCGTCGCGCTCAGGCGGCCGACCGACGAAAAACGCCACCCCGTGCATGACGAGATCAAAGCGCCCGTCCATTATCTGCCGGAATATCTGCATGAAGAGCCGCTGCGCGTGCTTCGCTCGCTGTTTGCCTATGTGCTGCGTCCGGGCTTCTGGCGCGCGCTCGGATCGCTGGCTGCCGATATGCCCCGCGACTTTACGCGCAATCGCGCGCGCCGCTTCGGGCAAGCGCTCGTGCTGGCGGCCGAATGGCCGGAAAACGCGGGCTGGCTGCATGCACATTTCGCGCACACGCCTGCATCGGTGACGCGCTATGCCAGCCAGCTTCGTGGCCAGCCCTGGACCTGCTCTGCCCATGCCAAGGACATCTGGACTTCGGCGGACTGGGATCTGGCCGGCAAGCTTTCCTCGGCGCGCTGGACGGTCACCTGCACGAAAACCGGCTTCGATCGTCTGAAAAAACTCGCTAACGGCAACTCGTCTGTGCATCTGAGCTATCATGGGCTCGACCTTGATCGCTTCGGCAGTTTCGGCGAGGCGCGAAAGCAGCATGACGGCTCGGCTCCGGACGAACCGGTTGTCGTTCTGAGTGTCGGGCGCGCCGTTGAAAAGAAAGGTTACGATACGTTGCTGGAGGCCCTTGCCCTGTTGCCCGGCGATTTGGCGTGGCGTTTCGAGCATATCGGCGGCGGCGAAGAACTGGAACGGTGCAAGGCGCTGGCGCAAAAGCTCGGCCTGGATGGTCGCGTCTCTTGGAAAGGCGCGCTTGCGCAGGAGGAGGTGCTTGAGCACTACCGCCGTGCCGACATCTTCGCCCTGGCCTGCAGGATCACCGCAACTGGCGACCGCGACGGTCTGCCGAACGTTCTGGTGGAGGCGGCTAGCCAGCGGCTTGCCTGCGTGTCGACCGATATTTCCGGCGTGCCGGAGCTTTTATCGCCGGATGAAACGGGGTTGCTGGTTCCGACGGAAGACCCGATTGCCCTGGCACAGGCGCTGGAGCGCCTGATCCGTGATCCCGTGCTCCGCGACCGCCTCGGCGACGCCGCAGAGCGGCGCGTGCGCGGCAATTTCGATCATATGGCAAGCATTGGACAGCTCAAGGAACTGTTCGAGCGGGAGTGGCGGGCCGCCGAATGAAGCGGCTGCGCGCTTTCTTCTATGTCCAGCACCTGCTCGGCATCGGCCATCTCGCGCGCGCCAGCCGCATTGCGGCGGCTCTGGTCGATGACGGGTTTGACGTTACCGTCGTGACCGGCGGAGCGCCGATCGCCGGGTTTCCGGGACTGGGTGTACAATCTGTAACTCTGCCACCTGTCACCTCCGGTGATGAAGGATTTTCGGGACTTGTCGACCTGCAAGGCAACCCGATCGACGATGATTTCAAGAAATGGCGTTCAGAGATGCTGCTGCAGGCATTCCGGGATTGCAGGCCTGATATCGTCATTGTCGAGGCGTTTCCATTTGGACGCCGGCAGATGCGTTTCGAACTCTTGCCGCTGATCGAGGCCATCGACGCGACGTCGCCCAGACCGCTGCTGGCGACGTCCGTCCGTGATATCCTCCAGGAGCGCGTCAAGCTGGGCCGAAACGAGGAAACGGTCGATCTCATCAACGGGCATTTCGATCTTGTTATGGTCCACGGCGATCCGGCTTTCGCAACCATCGACAAGACATTTCCACTGGCTGGGGCGATCAGGGCCGAGGTCACCTACACGGGGCTCGTTGCCGCGCCGCCGTCGCCCGCGGCCTCCGAGCGCTTCGACGTTCTGGTGTCAGTTGGCGGCGGGGCTGCCGGAAAGAGCCTTGTCAGATCCACCATCGCAGCGGCGCGGAATGCCAACAACGCTTGGAAATGGTGTTTGATCACCGGCCCAAACCTGCCGAAAGACGAGTTTGACGCGATCGCACGCGATGCCACGCCGGGCCTGTCCATCTTCCGGTTCCGCGAGGATTTCGCCAGCCTGCTGACCGGCGCCCGCCTGTCAGTCTCGCAGGCGGGTTACAACACGGTCTGCGATGTCCTGCGCGCGGGCTGTCGCTCCCTGCTCGTCCCATTTGCAGCCGGCGGGGAAACCGAACAGACGGTTCGCGCCCTGATGCTCGAAGAACTCGGTCTTGCAACGGTGCTGATGGAAAAGGACCTGACGCCTGAAGGTTTGGCGCAAGCGGTCGAACAAGCGCTTGTGGAACCGACGCCATCTGCGCATCGTCTCGATCTGGAAGGCGCGCGTCGCTCCGCGCAAATCCTGCGCGAGCGGCATCGAACATGGTCCCTAAACGTGGGGCCCGGTTTCGGAAAAGTTCATGATTAAACAGACGATAGATCCTAGAGCGGTTCATCGTTTCACGCAGAACCGCTCTGTCTCTTTGTTTTGACGCAATTCCGGACGGAAAGCCGTTTCCACACTTTCCTGCAAATGCCCTAACGCGCGTCGCGTCTGGTGAGATTCGTGCGACGCGCTTCAAGTCCTGTTTTTATGCGTGTCGTTGGCCCAAACCGCTACGCGCTTTTGGGCGAAATGCATTAAACAGTTCCAATCAGCATGAAGCGCGTATAATTTTTTGTCGGCAGTTCGCCGGAGAACCGCACCTCCCGTAGCGCCGCCATTTCCTCGAAGGCTGCAAGCGAAGCCACGCAGTTGATGTGCGTCGGCTCGCTGAAATAATCGTTCGATTGCAGCAGTACATTCGTGCCCGGCGGAAGCAGAGCAAGCCAGGCGCGCAGATCGGCTATGTGTTCGCAGCTCGTATTGATCATCAGATCGGGCCGCCCGGCCGCATAGTCGAGTGCGTACATATCTGCCGTCAGCGCCCGGAACCGGTCGCCGGCTTCCCGGTTGAGGGTCCGGGCGACCGGCGCGACTTCGGGATCGATGTCGATACTATCGACCGCCGCGATGTCGAAGCGGGCGTCGTTGAAAAGCATTGCCGGCAATACGCCGTACCATCCACCCAGAACCCATATGCGTCCGAAGCGGCCGCCGCCGCTTTCGAACAGCCTGTCGAGCGCCCACATCTTGCAGGCGACCTGCTTGTGGTTGAAGGCGTTGGCGATATCGGCCTTCGGATGCTTGGCGACGACCCGCGCCAGCCCTGCCACGAGAGGGCAGTTGACATAAGCAGCAATTCCCCGCGTGAGGTCTAAGGCTTGCTCGTGCCAGTCCATGGCATTGCGTGGTTGCGTGACATCCATCATAATTCGTCTTGTATGTTGGGATTTTGGGCGACACAACGCAATCTTGCCTCCCGCAAGACTGTTTGATTCCGCGGACGTGATCATGCTGCAAGCCGCTTGGCTATTGCCCGGTGCCGGAGAGAGCCTGTTGCATCTGTCCGGATCATCGGCGTCCATCCGCCAGCACCAGCCGCGCAGCTGCGGCCTCGTGCCGCTCGGCTGTTCGCCAAAGCCCTACGAAAGCCGCGGACCGTTTGGCCAGCCGCTGTCTTCGCCGATCAACAATGCCCATGTCGATGCCATCGACCATGCGTCGGAACTGGATCGCGCCGCCTCGCAGGTTTCTTGCATCGTTGAGCGCAGGACAATGTCCGTGCACAGCAGCTTCGAGCTTGTCGTTGGCGATGAAGAAATTGCCGATACGCCATTCGCCAGCAGGTGCTTTTACATCCTGCATCCTTCCAACTGAAGGGTCCACAGTCGCATATGGAAGCCAGCCTAGCCCGCTATATCTGGACGCACACCAAGAAGCAGCAACTCTGGATATTGATGATCGTCGTGCTTTCGATGATCCCGTATTTCATGTCCTTCGACCTGCCGAAGCTGATCGTCAACGGACCGATCCAAGGTCGCGGCTTCGAGCAACCGGGCGCGACCCAGCCATTCATGAGGCTACACTATAACCTGCCGTTCGTTGGAGAGGTCCAGTTCTTCTCCGGTTTTCAGCTCGACCGCAAGGAGACCCTGTTTGCCCTGAGCCTTGTGTTCCTCTTGCTAGTCGTCATCAACGGCCTGTTCAAATTCTACATCAACACCTACAAGGGCCGCCTCGGCGAACGCATGCTGCGGCGTATCCGCTTCGATCTGGTCGACCGTGTGCTGCGTTTTCCGCCGGTTTATTTCAAGCGGGTGAAATCCGCCGAAGTGGCGACCATGGTGAAGGACGAGGTGGAGCCGCTGGGCGGCTTCATCGGCGACGCCTTCCTGCAGCCGGTACTGCTCGGCGGCCAAGCGCTGACGGCCATGCTGTTCATCATGATCCAGAACGTCTGGCTCGGAATGATAGCGGTCGTGATCGTGGCGATCCAGATCGTGCTCATCCCGCGAATGCGGCGGCGGCTGATCGTGCTCGGGCGCCAACGGCAGTTGACGGCGCGCGCGCTTTCGGGCCGGGTTGGCGAAATCGTCGACGGCATCGGCGCGGTTCACGTCCACGATACATCAAACTACGAGCGCGCCGACATAGCTGCCCGGCTCGGGCTCATCTTCAAGATCCGCTTCGATCTTTACCAATGGAAATTCATGGTGAAGTTCCTCAACAATTTTCTCGCGCAGCTCACGCCCTTTCTGTTCTACATGATCGGCGGGTATCTGGTCCTTGAGGGGCGGCTGGACGTCGGCCAGCTCGTGGCCGTGATCGGCGCCTACAAGGACCTGCCCGGACCGATGAAGGAACTGATCGACTGGGATCAGGATCGGCAGGATGTCCAGGTCAAATATCAACAGGTCGTTGAACAGTTCACCGTCGAAGGTCTCATCGCGCCGAAAATCGGGGCATTGACGATCGACGATCCCGATCCGATGACCAAGCCGCTGTCGGCGATCAATCTGTCCGTAGCAGACGATGGTGGTGCAATGCTCCTCAACCGTATCTCCCTCCAGGTCAAGCCGGGTGAGACGGTGGCACTGGTCAGTACCGCAACAGGTGGAGCGGAGGCGCTTGCAGAAGCCTTCGCGCGGCTGACCTGGCCGGACAGCGGAAGGGTCGCTTCGGGCACCGACGACCTGCTTGAACTCCCCGAAGCAGTAACCGGCCGGCGCATGTCGTATGCCTCGTCGGATGTTTTCCTGTTCCAGGCAAGCCTCCGCGACAACCTGCTCTACGGGTTGAAGCATGCGCCGCTGACATCGGTGCCTTATGACGGTGCTGCGGCAGATCAGCAACGCTGGAACATTCACGAGGCGCGCCGGTCGGGCAATCCGGATCTTGATATCCACAGCGACTGGATCAACTATGCTTCCGCTGGCGCTACCGGCCCGCACGACCTCTTTGAAGCCGTGCGCCGGGTGCTCGACGCGGTTGTTCTGTCGCGTGACATTCTGGATCTCGGCTTGCGCTCTTCGGCCGACCTCACGCGTCACACGGAGCTTGCCAGGCGGATCGTCGAACTGCGTGCGGCGCTGCGGACCCGGCTGGAACAAGAGGGGCTGAGCGGACTGGTGGTTCCTTTCGAACCGGGCGCCTACAACAAGGAAGCAACGATCGGCCAAAACCTGCTCTTCGGCGCTGCCGCCGGCCCTGAACTGGCCGACAGGGCCCTGGCGGCCAATCCCTATTTTGCTTCCGTGCTGAGGCAAGCCGGCCTCGACCGAACGCTCTACGAAATGGGCTTGGAGATCGCCAAACAGGCGATCGAGCTGTTTGCCGACCTGCCGCCCGATCACCAGTTCTTCCAGCAGCTCGCCTTCATGAGCGCGGAGGAGATACCCGCCTACGAAACCTTGCTGCAACGGCTCAAGAACCGTCCCTACGAGGCGGTTTCGGAGAACGATCGCGCCATGATCGTTACCTTGAGCTTTGCCTACATCGAGCCCCGGCACCGCTTCGGCCTGCTGAGCGACGAGCTGATGAGCAAGATCGTCGCTGCACGCAACCGGTTCTATGAAGACCTGCCGCCCGAGCTGCACAATGCGGTCGAACGGTATGATCCTGCCAAATACATTGCCGCGGCCACCGTCATGGATAATGTCCTGTTCGGGCGTGTGGGCAACAATCATCCCGACGCGCCCGACCGCATACGCTCCATCGTCTATGACATTCTTGACGAACTTGGGCTTTATGGCGAACTTCTGGATGTCGGCCTGGACTTCAACGTCGGCTCCGGCGGCAGGCGGCTGACCGGTGGACAGCGACAGAAGCTCGATGTTGCCCGGGCCTTGCTCAAGCGTCCCGATTTTCTCATTCTCAACCGGCCGCTGTCGGCGCTCGACCAGCGCATGCAGGATAAGGTGCTGCGAAATGTGCTCGAGGAAGCCAGGCGCGACGGCCATTCGCCGGCAATTGTGTGGGTCGTGACGAATCCGGCAATGGCGATGATGTTCGATCGCGTTATCGTCTTCGACTCGGGTCAATTGGCGGAAGACGGAACACACGAGACACTTTTGGCAGGGAACGGTATCTTCAAGGAACTGTTGTCATAGAGCAACGGACATTCAGATGGGATCATTCTGCCGGTGCACGACATCGGGCTCGCCACCTTTCGCGTGGTTTGTCTCGCCATCCCGGAAAGAGAATTGATTCCATCTGGGCGTCCGTTGCTCTAGTCTGGCAAACGCGAATTTTGGAAGGTTTGCGACAATGCTGCTCAAGGATGAAGTTGGAATGCTGCAACGCGTTCCCTTGTTCTCTGCCATCGAGCCGACAAAGCTCAAGCTGCTTGCGTTCACATCCGATCGTGTGAGCTACAGCGCCGGCCAGATCCTTTTCCGGCAGGGCGACGAGGGAGACGCCGCCTATGTCATCCTTTCAGGCAGGGCGGATATTCTTGTCGATTCCGACAGCGGACCGATAAAAGTTGCCGAACTGGAGCCAAATTCGATCGTTGGCGAGATCGCCATATTGTGCAACAGCTCCCGCACTGCCACCGTCAGAGCGGCAAGTCCGCTGGAAGCCCTGAGAATCCGCAAGGATCATTTCCTGAGGCTTATGAGGGAGTTCCCGGAAATGACCATCGAGATATTGCGGGTTCTTGCCGATCGCCTAAGCCATACGACCGCGGATCTCATCGACGCACGAAGCGCCAAATAACGAAGGACGTGCGCTCGATCCTCGCCGTCGTGACGGCACTGTCCTCTCGCTGAGAAGATCACCCGGAGAAAGCCTGTCTCGCCTAGCAGCAGTTGTTTGGATATGATGGGCGAAGGGGTAGCATGGACGACAACGTTTTCCAGGTCAGGTTTTGGGGTGTCCGCGGCAGCATTTCGGTATCAGGGCCAGAATTCTCTCGCTATGGCGGCAACTCAATCTGCGTCGAGATGCGATGCGGCAAGCATACGCTTCTGTTCGACGCAGGCTCTGGCCTACGGCCTGCCGGCGCGGCGCTTCAGGCGTTGGGCGTGACCGATTTCGACCTGCTTTTCACCCATTGCCATTACGATCACATCATCGGGCTGCCGTCTTTTGCGCCGATCTATGACCGGGGCGCCAAGGTTACGCTTTGGTCCGGGCATCTTGCAGGACACATGACGACCCGGCAGATGGTCGATGAGTTCATGCGGCCGCCGTGGTTTCCGGTGAAATTGGAGGCCTGCAAGGCAAGCCTCGACTATCGCGATTTCGTATCCGGAGACGTGCTTCGCCCGCGCGAAGGGGTGGTGGTCCGAACCGGCAGTCTTATGCATCCGGGCGGCTGCATAGGCTACCGGGTCGAATGGGGTGGCGGCGTCGTGGCGGTGATCACAGACACTGAGCACGACCCGGACAAACTCGATCAGACGGTGCTCGGCCTGATCGAAGATGCCGACCTCGTCATCTACGATTGCACCTACACCGAGGAGGAAATGGAACGCCGCCGCGGTTACGGGCACTCGACGTGGCAACAGGGCGTCAAACTCTGTGAGGCGGCAGGTGCGCGGAGGCTTGCGCTGTTTCACCACGATCCGACACGCACCGACAAGGAACTGGACAAGATCCAGAAACTGGCCAAGGACAGGTTTACCGGCGCTTTTGCCGCGCGGGATGGCCAGACGCTCAACATTCCAGTCTCATTGCGCAAAAAGCGCTGAGCTATTTTCCTCTATCTCTTTGTCTTGACGCAATTCCGGACGGAAACCGTTCACACTTTCCTGGAATTGTTCCACCGGCGCTGCGCCCGATCAATGTCCTGATCGGAAGCCATGCGCAGGCTTCAGTCTGTGCGGTGACTGTGAACAGCCGTTCGAGGAAGAGCCAGGCCGATTCATCATGTACGAGATGGTGGGTGAGCAGGCCCACCGGTTCGCCCCTATCGAATGCATGCTGCAAGTGCGCGATGATAGCCTGAACCAACAGGCCATGATCGCGGCACCCGCGCGTGCCATGCCAATCCATGATGTCGACATTGCTGTTGATGACCGCAAGTGAAGCCGGCATTGGCGGCCCGTAGACCGACAATGCCGAAAATCCTATCGATCCAAGGTCGGATACCAAGCCGGCGTCGATCCTGTTCCAGGGTGGCACCAGCATCGGAACGGCACGTGCGCCGTGCAGGCCGGTTACGTGCGCCAGCCCGCGAGCCACATCATCGAGCACCGCCTCGCGTGGCCGATGCGCGCCGAGCTCCTGCTTCTTCTGGCCCTCGGGCGCATGATTTCGGTGCGCCCAGCCATGGATGGCGACCGTGGCATGCGGCGCCTCGTCAAGCCGAACGACAAGCTTCTCGTCAGTCAGGGCGGGAATGACGGCCAGAGTCACCGGAACCGCGAATTCACCAGTGAGGTCGAGCAACCGATCAAGCGCAGGCGTCGGATCCACGGCGTCATCGTCGCGCAGCCAGAACTCTGCCTTACGGTCCGCCCGTTGCCGGCTCGCCAGTTCCTCCACCAAGGGTTGCCAGATCTGATCGGATGTCATGAGGCCGGGATCTTTGCAAGAAGTTCGGCCAGACGCGCCGCCGCAGCACCGATAGAACGTTCTTCGAGGATGAAACGTCTGGCTTCTGCGGCCATGATGGATCTTTCGTCGTTACGGGCCAGAAGCCTTTCAATGGCAGAAGCGAACGCCGCCACATCGCCCGGCGGGGTGAGAAACCCGGCCTGGCCATCCCGCACGACCTCCGGCACGCCGGCGATGTCCTGAGCCACAACCGGAAGGCCGGCGGCCTGTGCTTCAAGATAGGCAACGCCATAGGCCTCGCCGAAACCCGGCCAGACGTAAATTCCCCCACTGTAGAGGACATCCGGCACGGCGGCTGGCTCAATCGCGCCAAGCCATTCGATACGGTCGGCGGGCAAGCCGGCGAATTGCGCTTTGATCTCCTCGCGGGCAGGTCCGTCCCCGACGACCGACATCGTCCAGGGCAGGTGACCGATCGAACCGAGCGCCTGCGCCAGCATGCCATAGCTTTCGACTTTGTCGCCCGGGCGCATCATGGCGACGGTAACGAGGCGCGACGGACAACCCCGCGCCGGCGTTTCCCGGAATAGCGATGTGTCGATGAAGGGCGAAAGCATGCCGAAAGCGGCGTCGGGTACCGCATCTGCCAGTCCCTGACGATCCCTTTGCGTGAAGCAGATGTTCAGCGCCGCCTGTTCGACGGCTCGCGCCACCAACGCTTGCGTATCGGCCCACAAACCGGTGTTGCGCCGCCTCGAATAGGAGGCTTCCGCTGTCACATAGGGGACACCAAAGGCCAACGCCAGTTCGGGCCCGATCAGGTCGGGTGCCTTGTAATAGGGATGATAGGTGAACCACAGATCGGGCTTGCCGTCACGATCCCAAAGCCTTGCCAGCCGCGCGGCTTCCTCCCGGGCCTCGATCTTGAGCGCATCGAAACTTTTCGAATCCGGTTCGCGTAGATAGAAGCGCAATTCGGATGCCAATTCGACGCTATGCCTTCCATGCTCCAGTGCCTTGACCAGCATCCGTGCCATCTGGCGGTCGCCGGAGGCAACGGGATGATTGGGCGACTTCAGCGGCGCGTAGAAGGCAATTCGCATCGCCGGACCCTATCATCGGAAAGCCTGCGCAAGTCAATTTCGAAGCATGATCGACTTCACCCTCAAGCACTGGAATGTGCTATTTGATGCTCATGGAAACAGCTGCCGCGTCCGATCCGTTTGTCGCTTCTCTGCCGGTCTTCGCAAAGTTCGAAAGCGTTGCCGATATCGATAACTATCGGCCTCTCCCCGATGGCTGGGCGCTGGCCACCGCAGACATCGTCGGCTCGACCAAGGCGATCGAGGCGGGGCGCTATAAAACCGTCAATATGGCCGGTGCCAGCGTCATTTCGGCGCTGCTCAATGCGCTGGGTAGGCAAGATCTTCCCTTTGTCTTCGGCGGCGACGGTGCGCTCGTGGCGTTTCCCGGCTCGGCGCTGGAGATCACCCGCAACGCGCTGGCGGCTGTCCAGAGATGGGTGGCGGACGAACTGGACCTGACCTTGCGTGCCGCAATCGTGCCGATAAAGGATATAAGAGCGCAAGGCCTCGACGTTCGCGTGGCGAGGTTCCAGGCCTCCGATGCGGTCTTCTATGCCATGTTCGCCGGAGGTGGTGGCAGTTGGGCGGAAGCCGAGATGAAAGCGGGGCGCTACCGCATCGATCCTGCGCCGGCCGGCGCGCGGCCGGACCTGACCGGCCTCTCGTGCCGCTGGAACCCGATCGAAGCCCGCCATGGCGAAATCGTCTCGATCATAGCCATACCGGGGGCGTCGCGCGACTTGCGCGGTTTTCAGTTTCTGGTTTCCGACATCATCGCCCTTGCCGGCAGGCAGGAACGCGATGGCCACCCGGTGCCGGTGAACGGGCCGGACTACAGTATGCTGCCCGCCGGCCTCGATATCGAAGCGCGAGCCACGGCGCCGGCAGGACGGCGGTGGCTGTCGAAGCTGTGGATAGTGTTCCTAATGACTCTTACGGCTGTTACGGATAGATATGGCTGGACGATCGGCAGATTCGATCCGAAGATCTACAAACGCGAAGTGGCCAGCAATTCGGATTTCCGGAAGTTCGACGATGGCTTGAAGATGACCATCGACGTTGACGCGGATGTGTTGCAACGGATCGAGGACCGGCTGAAACAGGCGGAAGAGGCGGGCATCTGCAACTATGGCCTGCACCGCCAGAAATCGGCCTTGATGACATGCCTCGTCGCATCGCCGCTGCAGCGCGATCACGTTCATTTCATCGATGGCGCCGCCGGCGGCTATGCGATGGCTGCCGCAAGCCTTAAGGCGAAGGTGCCGGTCTGACGCTTGCGGACATCGATTTTCCGCAATATGCCTCGGGGCTCTTGTGAGCGGTGAGCCTCACCATGGAAGCGGACGGCCTGTCCGAATTGACGGGAAGCAGATTTTTGGACGCCTCACGATCGACATATGACCGTCTTCTGAACCGGATTTCGACGCGTGCCGCGCAAGTCGGCGTGATCGGACTGGGCTATGTCGGGTTGCCGCTGGCGGTTGCGATCGCACGCGCCGGCTTCCCGGTTTCCGGCTTCGACATCGAAGGCCAGAAGGTCGAGAGCCTGAACAACGGCCAATCCTACATCGAGGCGGTGACGTCGACAGCTCTTGCCGGCCAGGTGGCAAGCGGACAGTTCCGCGCCACTGCGGATTTTGCCGAACTGGCCGTCTGCGATGTCATCATCATCTGCGTTCCGACACCACTGACGAAACACCGCGAGCCGGATCTCTCCTTTGTCAGGAACACCGCAGGCACCATCGCGAAGCATCTGCGTCTCGGCCAGCTGATCGTGCTGGAATCGACCACCTATCCCGGCACCACCGACGACGTGATCAAGCCCATCCTGGAAAAAACCGGCTTGCAGTCGAGGATAGATTTCTTCCTCGGCTTCTCGCCCGAACGCGAGGATCCCGGCAACCGCAGCTTTGAAGTCGCGACGATCCCCAAGGTCGTGGCAGGTGACGGCATTGAAGCGGCGACGCTCGTGCAGGCTTTCTACCATGGCGTGGTCAAGACCGTCGTTCCGGTTTCCACCACGGCGACCGCCGAGGCGGTCAAGCTGACGGAAAACATCTTCCGCTCGGTCAACGTCGCCCTCGTCAACGAGTTGAAGATCGTGCTCGGTGCGATGGGAATCGACATCTGGGAGGTGATCGAGGCGGCAAAGACCAAGCCCTTCGGCTACATGCCTTTCTATCCCGGCCCTGGACTTGGCGGGCACTGCGTTCCGATCGATCCCTTCTACCTGACGTGGAAGGCTCGCGAATACGAACTGCCGACCCGCTTCATCGAGCTGGCGGCAGAGATCAACACGGCCATGCCGCGTCATGTGGTCGATGAACTGGCGAAGGCGCTGGACCGGCGCTGCGGCAAGGCGCTCAGCCGCTCGAGCATTCTCATCATCGGGCTCGCCTATAAGAAGAATGTGCCCGACATCCGCGAAAGCCCCTCATTGCGGCTCATTGAACTCATCGAGGAATGGGGCGGCAAGGCGGAATTCCACGATCCGCATGTTACCGAAATCCCGGCCACACGGGAGCATATGGCGATCAAGGGGCGTCGCTCGGTCGAATTGACCGAGGTGGCCTTGAAGGATTTCGACGCTGTCGTCGTTGCAACCGACCACGACGCGATCGACTATCAGGCGATCGCGGATCACGCTCTACTGATCGTCGACACACGCAATGTTTTTGGCCGCCTCGGGCTAGCCCGAGAGACGGTGGTGAAGGCCTGACGGCGTCCGAGCCGGCGAATTTGTGGCGGATCAAGGAGATTTCGAGATAGCATGAGCACAGCGCAAGCAGAAATTTCTGCCATTCTCATGGATAAGGTTGCCGATTGGCTGACCCAATCGGCGTTGGCGGGCAACGACCTGGAAACATTGGTAAGGGGCTTTTGTGAACGGCTGGCTGCTGCCGGCCTGCCGTTGAAGCGGGTGCATTTGAGCTTTTCGATGCTTCATCCGCTTTATGACGCGCTCGGCTTCACCTGGCTCCGCGGCCAGGGCCTGGAAGTGGAAGGCTTCCGCAAGGAGAACGGCGTTCATTCCGACAGATTCCTGACCAGCCCATACTACCATCTGCTCAGCCATAAGCTGGACCATCTGCGGCGCCGGCTCGACCCGTCGGTGCCGTCGGAATTTCCTGTTTTCGATGACCTCAAGCTGATGGGCGTCACCGATTACATGGCTTTTGTCCATCCCTTCAGCGGCAACACCAGTCAGGGCATGATCGGGTCTTGGTCCACCGACAGTGCTGCAGGCTTCAGCGACAGCATGATTTCGGCGCTGCTGCGTATCCAGAACCATCTCGCTATCGCAACCAAGATGGCGGTGCTCACCAAGCTTGCCGACAACATGATGACCACTTATCTCGGCGGCGACGCCGGCAGGCGCGTGCTCGAAGGCCAGATCAAGCGCGGCGAGGGTGATACAATCCGGGCGGCACTGGTCATGGGCGACATGCGCGGGTCGTCAAGACTTGCCGAAACCTCCGGCCGCGAAGTCTATATCGATACGCTGAACCAGTTTTTCGACGCCGCTGCTGCACCTTTCAATCGCAAGGGTGGGCAGATCATGAGTTTCATAGGTGATGGCTTCATTGCCGTCTACCCTTGCGCAAGGCACCGTTCACAGTCCGAGATCGCCTGCCAGGCTGCTCTTGCAGCAGCGCACAAGGCCACCGCGCGCATGATGGATCTTAATCTGCGCAGAAAGCAGCAGGGATTGAGCGACATAAACTATGGTATCGGGCTGCATGTCGGCAATGTGATGTTCGGCAATGTCGGGCTTACCGACCGGCTCACATTCTCTGTCTTCGGCTCGGCTGTAAACGAGGTCCAGCGCCTCCAGACCCTGACCAAGAAATATCCGCACAGCGTTCTCGCCAGCAAAGACTTCGCCAGCTATTGCGGCGCCAACAACTGGCTGGCGCTCGGCATGGAGGAACTGGCGGGCATCAGGCAGAAGCTAACGGTGCTTTCACCCGATTTGTCGGGTGCTCTGTCGCTCGACGAAGATGGTGCGCTGGAGCCGATTTACGACCGCATATCGGACGCCGAGCAGGTCATGCTGCTTCATCGCAATGCCGCGCGGCCGTCCGCGGGCGACCCGAGGAAGCTCCAGTAACCGCCACGCTCTGATCCGAACGCGTTTGGTATGCAGTCCGGTCGCCGGTTCCGCCAGGGAACTGGCGACTGTTCGAATCCAAGTTGCTCTAGGCTGGCAATGCGTTAGTCTCGCCTTCTGGACGTGCCAGAGTGGGGGCTGGTGTGAGAATGAATTTGGGCGTTGATCTGCTGCGGATCGAGGATGTTGGCATCTCTTTTGCCATTATAGGGGGACCGTTGCATGCTGTCAGGCGTGCAAATCTTCGCGTCCTGCCCGGCAAGGTTACCGCGCTTGTGGGCGAGTCCGGTTCCGGAAAATCGGTTCTCAGCCAGGCAGTGATGGGCATTTTGCCGAACACAGCCCATGTTCGCGGCCGTATCCTGTTTTCCGATCCAAAAAAGCCCGGTACGACGCAGGATATCCTGCAGATGCCGCGTGACGGAACCGAAATCCGGGCGTTGAGAGGCAGCCGCATCGGCAAGATATTTCAGGAGCCGATGACATCGCTGTCGCCGCTGCATACGATCGGCAATCAGGTCAGCGAATCCCTGCAGATTCATACGCCCATGGCCCGGGTGGAGCGCAAGGCGCGGACCGAGGAAATGCTCGGCCTTGTCGGCTTTCCCAACCCCAAGCGCGCCTATGACATGTATCCCTTTGAACTTTCGGGAGGATTGCGTCAACGCGCCATGATCGCCATGGCGCTTATCTGCCGGCCCGCCCTGTTGATCGCCGACGAGCCGACGACGGCGTTGGACGTGACCATCCAGGCGCAAATCCTGCAATTGCTGCGCGAGCTTCAGACGAAGCTGAACATGGCGATGCTGCTGATCACGCACGACCTTGGCGTAGTCGCCAATGTCGCCGACGAGGTGGTGGTCATGTACCATGGCGAGATCATGGAAGCGGGACCCGTGGAGGCGATATTCCGCCGGCCGGGCCACCCTTACCTGAAGGGCCTGATGGCAGCCGTTCCGCATTTCGACCTGAAGCCCGGCGAAAGGCTAAAGGCGCTCCGCGAGGTGCCGGTGAATGTCGGGAACCTGCTCGGCAAGCAGACGGCGCCGGCATCGAAGGGGCCGAACGACCTCCTGCTATCGGTCAGCGATCTGACAAAGACCTTCACGATCCGCAAGTCCGGATGGTTCGGCGGAGATCATCAAACCTCTGTTCGCGCCGTGGACGGCGTGAGCTTTGATATCAGGCGGGGTGAGTGCCTGGGTCTTGTCGGCGAAAGCGGCTCCGGCAAAACCACCGTCAGCAAGATCCTCATGCGGGCTGTCACCCCTACCGGCGGCTCTGTGATCTTCAATGGCCGCGATGGTCCGATCGACGTCTTGGAAGCCGAGGGAGACGCCCTGCGCATGCTGCGCGCGAAAATCCAGATGGTATTCCAGGATCCGGTTTCGTCGCTTTCACCCCGCATGACGGTGGAGAACATTTTGAGCGAGCCGCTGGAAATCCATCGACGTGGCAATGCCGCGTCCCGACTCGCCACGGTCAAGAGCCTGATGCAGGCAATCGGGCTCGACCCGCGCTTCATAAAGCGTTATCCGCATAGTTTCTCCGGCGGGCAGCGTCAGCGTATCGGCATCGCGCGCGCGTTGGCGCTGGGGCCTGAACTCCTGATCTGCGACGAGCCGGTTTCGGCACTCGATGTCTCTGTCCAGGCGCAGATCCTGAACCTTCTGAAGGACCTGCAGAAAGAACTGGGCCTGACCTACCTGTTCATATCCCACAACCTCGCGGTGGTGGACTACATGGCAGACCGTATCGCGGTGATGTGCGGCGGGCGTATCGTCGAGCTCGCGCCGCGCGAAATTCTGCTTAGGAAACCGGTCCACCCCTACACGCGCTCATTGGTCGCCGCAGTACCTTTCCCCGATCTCGACAGGCCGATGGATTTCAAGACGCTGAAACTCAGCGGCGCTTCCGACACCAGCGCATGGGGACCGCAATTCCGCGACGAGGGCGACGAGGATATGCTGTCGCCGCTCGATCTTGGCGGCGGCCACCTCGTGCTGGCCCGACATTCGGCCGATTTCAGCGAGCTACGCCATTGATCAGCCGGCGCACCGTCCTTGGACTCATGGCTTCGGCATTTCTGCCGGGCACGTTGCGCGCCGGCGATCTGGAGCCGGAATTTCTTGAGCCGCAGCTGAAGGCCAGAGCGCTGCCGGCACTCGCCGAACGCCTGCCAAAGCGCCCGCGCGCGTTGAATCTCGCTGCGATGGGCCGGCAGCCCGGCCAATATGGCGGCACGCTGCGCACGATCATCGGCAGCCAGAAAGATATCCGGATGATGACGATCTACGGGTACGCTCGCCTGGTCGGCTATGACGAAAAGCTTAACCTGCAAGCCGACATTCTCGAAAGCTTCGATGTAGCGGATGATCGTGTCTTCACTTTCAAGATACGAGAAGGACATAAATGGTCTGACGGTAGCCTGCTGACGTCGGAGGATTTTCGCTATTGCTGGGAAGATGTCTGGCTGAACGATGAGCTTTCGCAAGGCGGGCTCGCCCCGGCCCTGCTGGCGGACGGCAAGCCGCCACGCTTCGAGATCGTCGATCCGTTGACAGTCCGCTATAGTTGGGATGCGCCCAATCCCGACTTCCTGCCCAAGCTCGCCGCTGCTTCGCCCCTATCGCTTGTTCTGCCGGCCGCCTATCTCAAGCAGTTCCACAAGAAATACCAAGATCCATTCCGGCTCGCCGGCCTAATGAAGGAGAACCGGGCCCAGAAATGGACGCTCTTGCATATCCGCATGTCGCGGCAGTATCGCCCGGAGAACCCGGAACTGCCGACGCTCGATCCCTGGCAGAACCGGACCAAGCCGCCGGCTGAGCAGTTCGTCTTCGAGCGGAACCCGTTCTTTCATCGAATAGACGAGAATGGCCGGCAACTGCCTTATGTCGACCGGATTGTCATGAATGTCAGCTCGTCGGCGATCATTTCCGCCAAGACCGGTGCGGGCGAGAGCGACCTGCAAGGCATGGGAATTGACTTCACCGATTACTCCTTCCTGAAGGATGCGGAGAAGCGCTACCCGGTGAAGATGCATCTCTGGAAACGCACACAAGGTTCGCGGCTGGCGCTGCTGCCCAATCTGAATTGTGCCGACCAGGTGTGGCGTGGCCTTTTTCGTGACGTGCGCGTGCGCCGCGCACTTTCGCTCGCTGTGGACAGGCGCGAGATCAATTTGGCTGTGTTCTACGGATTGGCGCAGGAAAGTGCCGATACGGTCCTGCCGGAGAGCCCGCTCTACCGGCCGGAATTCGCGAAAGCCTGGGTCGCCCATGATCCCGACCAGGCCAATGCCCTGCTCGACGAGGTCGGGCTTCAGGCGCGTGACGATGACGGCCTGCGGATACTCCCCGACGGACGCCCGGCGCAGCTCGTAGTGGAAACGGCCGGCGAAAGCACGCTGGAAACGGACGCGCTCGAGCTCATCACCGATCACTGGCGCAAGATCGGCATCGCCCTGTTCATCCGGACTTCGCAGCGCGACATCTTCCGCAGCCGCGCGCTTGGTGGCCAGATCATGATGTCGATGTGGTCGGGCATCGACAATGGCGTGCCGACCGCCGACATGAACCCCTACCAACTCGCCCCCACCGTCGATGACCAGCTGCAATGGCCGCTCTGGGGTGCTCACTACTTGTCCCGTGGCAAGGTCGGCGAAGCGCCCGATCTTCCGCCCGTGGTCGAGTTGATGGCTTTACTCAAGCGCTGGAACGCATCGACCGAAGCCACGGAGCGCGCCGAGATCTGGAATTCAATGCTGTCGATCTATACCGATCAGGTGTTTTCGATCGGCACGGTAAACGGAACGCATCAGCCGATTCTGGCATCCTCGCGGCTGCGCAATCTGCCTGACAAGGCGCTCTACGGCTACGACCCGACCGCCTATTTCGGTGTCTATATGCCGGATACATTCTGGCTTGGAGAGTCCTGAGCGTGCTTCGATATTTTGTCTGGCGTATCGCCGTGATGGTTCCAACGCTGCTGGTCATATCGGCACTGGTGTTCACGATCATCGAACTTCCCCCAGGCGACTATTTCGACAGCTATGTTGCCGAGCTTCGGGCTCAGGGCGAAGCGGTGGATTCCGATCGCATCGAGATGATGCGCAAGGAATATGGTTTCGACAAGCCACCGGTCATTCGCTACTTCTACTGGGTCGGCGGGATGCTGCACGGCGATTTCGGCTATTCCTTCGAATATGAGCTGCCGGTTCGCGACGTCGTCGGGGACCGAATGTGGCTGACGGTGCTGGTTTCCTTCGTCACGATCATCTTTACCTGGCTCATCGCCTTTCCGATCGGCATGTACTCCGCCACGCATCAATACAGCTGGGGCGACTACGGCCTGACTTTCTTCGGCCTTCTCGGCCTTGCGATTCCGAACTTCATGCTGGCGCTGATCCTGATGTATTTCGCCAACATCTGGTTCGGAACGTCTATCGGCCATCTCATGGACCAGCAATATCTCGGCGAGCCGATGAGCTGGGCCAAGGCGAAATCGATCCTCGCCCATCTCTGGATTCCGGTCTTGATCATCGGCACCGGGGGCACGGCAAGCATGATCCGGCGGCTGCGCGCCAATCTGCTCGATGAGCTACATAAGCAATATGTCGTGACCGCGCACGCCAAAGGCCTTCATCCCTTCAGGGCGCTGGTCAAATATCCGCTGCGCATGGCGCTCAATTTCTTCATTTCGGATATCGGCTCTATCCTGCCGGCCATCATCTCCGGTGCCGAAATCACGGCGATCGTGCTGTCTTTGGAAACGACCGGGCCGATGCTGATCAAGGCGCTGCAAAGCCAGGACATGTATCTCGCAGGGTCGTTCCTGATGTTCCTCGCCTTCCTGACGGTCATCGGCGTCCTGATTTCCGACCTGGCGCTGGCGCTACTTGATCCGCGAATTCGTTTGCAAGGCGGCAGCACCAAATGAACACGCAATCGCCGCTGCCCGCTCCGGGTGCCCCACTGCAACACTACGTTTCCATCGAGCCCTTTGACCTGCAGTCGGTCGAGGCGATGACGCCGGAGCAGGAGAAGGTCTTTCAGGCGTCGCAGTTGCGGCTGATGTGGTGGAAATTCCGTCGGCACCGGCTTGCCCTTGTATCCGGCATATTCCTGGCAGCGCTTTATTTCGGGATACTGATCTGCGAGTTCCTGGCGCCCTACGATCTGCACACGCGCAACATGGACTACATCTATTCGCCGCCGCAGCGGGTGCACCTGTTCCACAACGGCGAGTTCGTCGGGCCGTTCGTCTATGGCCGCCAGATGACGCTGGATATGGACACGCTCAAGCGGAACTACATCGAGAACCAGGATGATGTTCAGCGGATCCGTTTCTTCTGCAAGGGCGATAAGTACCGGTTCTGGGGCCTGATCGAAGGTGACAGGCATTTTGTCTGCCCCGCCGAAAACGGCCAGCTCTTTCTGGCCGGCACTGACAGGCTGGGGCGCGATGTGCTCTCGCGCATCATCTATGGCGCCCGCATTTCACTGACAATCGGCCTCGTCGGCATCAGTTTCAGCTTCCTGCTCGGCATTGTCATCGGCGGACTGGCCGGCTATCACGGCGGTATCTTCGACCTGATCGTCCAACGGATAATCGAAGTTCTGCAATCGATCCCCAGCATTCCGCTATGGCTGGCTCTGGCGGCGATCATGCCGATAACCTGGAGTCCGATCCTGATCTATTTCGGCATCACCGTCATCCTCGGGCTGCTCGACTGGACCGGACTGGCGCGGGCCGTGCGTTCAAAGCTTCTAGCTTTGCGCGAGGAGGATTACGTTCTGGCCGCGCAATTGATGGGCGCCAGAAGCAGCCGCATTATCGGGCGGCATCTCATTCCCGGCTTCATGTCGCATCTGATCGCGACGGCGACGATCTCCATACCCGGCATGATCCTGGGCGAGACGGCGCTGAGCTTCCTCGGGCTCGGCCTGAGGGCACCGATAACCAGCTGGGGCATCCTGCTCACCGAGGCGCGCAGCGTCAGCGTGATCGCGTTCTATCCATGGCTGCTTTTGCCGATGCTCCCCGTCGTTCTCGTCATCTTGGCGTTCAACTTCCTGGGCGACGGGTTGCGGGACGCCGCGGACCCCTACAAATGACATCGCTGTTCCGCCGCGCGCTGCGCCGCCGATTCCGGTATGATCCTTGTCGGCAGCCTGTTCGCTTGTTGCAGTGTTCATCGTTCGCCTCTACACGCGGCAAGACTCGATCGGGGTTTAGCTCGTCGGCCTGGGTTTCAGCCGCGAAACGCTCTGGTCGGGGGCAGTTGATTTCGTGAACTGGTTCTGGACATACAATCGCACATGAGTCGCCTTGACAGTTTCATCCGGAGGATGACCGCACAGCGCGACATACTCGATCATGTCTGCGCCGAGGTTGCGAAGATGGAGGGCCCCGTGCTCGAGCTCGGCCTCGGCAATGGCCGGACGTTCCACCATCTGCGCGAGCGCCTGCCCGGACGCCGGATCGTAGCGTTCGATCGCGCACTTGCCGCACACGCCAGCTCAATTCCCGAAGCTGAAAACCTCGTGCTCGGCGAAATACGCGAGACGGCGAGCAGGTTCATTGGCATCGACGCCGCTCTTGTTCATGCCGACATCGGCACCGGCTATGAAGATCGCGATGCAGTGACCTCTACCTGGCTTCCCGATCTGACCGCGCGCCTGCTTCGCGTCGGCGGCATCGCGGTCAGCGGCACGCCGCTCGATCACCCGCAGTTGCAACGCCTCTCGCCGCCACCTTCGATTGCCGCCGATCGTTATTTTATCTGTAGGCGCGTGTGAGGGGCCGGGACGAGCCAACTCTTCAGGGGCCAAGCCTTCAGGGGATCGTGTATACTGCTATCTCCCGGTCAATGCCTCGCAGCGAGACCTCGTGGGGCACGGGCGTCAGCGCGTTCCTATGTAAGAGATCGGCGGTGAGATTGTCGTCGACCACCGCTCGAGTGGCGAAGATCGCCTGTGCGTTGGCAAGGTTCTGCACCCGCGAAGCAATGTTGACCGTCTGGCCGAAATAGTCCTGTCGCTCATTCATCGACACGGCGATGCAGGGGCCGGCATGGACTCCGATCTTGAGCAGCAGATCCTCGCGGCCGCTCTTGTCGTTGAGCGTACGCATGGCATCGCGCATCCTGAGGGCTGCAGCAATCGCACGATCAGGCGTCGCGAAGGTCGCCATCACCGCATCACCGATCGTCTTCACCACCGCGCCTGCCTCCGCCGTGACGATCTCGTGCAGAACCTGGAAATGCTCGCGCACGAGATCGAAGGCTGAAAGGTCGCCCACCCGCTCGTAAAGCTCGGTCGATCCGCGCAGGTCGGTGAACAGGAACGTCAGGCTGGTGATCTTCAGGCGCTGGTTGATGTCGAGTGTATCCGTGCGATAGAGATCGCGGAACGTCTGGTTGGTGAGCAGGCGCTTGGCGGTCAGGAAGGGCCGGCGTTTGCCCAGGAAATCATGCAATGTCTGGCCGGCGATGAAGACTGTCGGCAGCACGCGGGTGTCGGTCCGGTTTTCCAGCGAAATGCGCAACGGGCCGGGTTGCATCTCCAGCGTCTGGTTCTGGACATGGTCGCGGTCGAAGGCCAAAGAGAGGCTCCGGCGCTCCTTTGTTGGTTCGCCCTTCCCGTCGATGAACTGCGCTGAATGGGTGACCGGCTCGAAGACGATGATGAATTCAGACGGAAGCTGTATGGTCAGAACCGCCTTTTCACCGGGCGCAAGCTCGATATCCTCCAGCGAGAACGCTTCCAGCTTTTTCACGAAATCCTCTTCCGGCAGATCGACGCCGGACGCCCAGTAGATCTGGCGGAAATATTCCGCCACCGGCAGTTCGTGTGGATTGTGTGCGGCAATCCTGCGCACGCGGGGACTGACGGTGAATGTCACCTCGACCATCTCGTCGAGAGTCGGTGAATAGCCCTCGGAGCACAGCGCGCAGGTGTATTCGTCCTTTTGCAGGGTTTTCAGCGTGGCGTTGGTGTCGAGCACACCGCCGCAGCCGGGGCACAGAACATTCCAGGAAATGTCGAAGATGCCCACCCGCGCCGCATGGAGAAAGGCGCCTATTGCGCGCTCCTCGTCGAGGTCATGCTTGCTGGCGAAGGCTGGCGCATTGATGCGGCAAAGTTCGCGGTCCTCGCCCTCCGCGATGGTTCGCTTCATCGCGTCAATCGCCTGCGGATCGACATCGGCCGATTGTCGCAGAAGTGAGAATAGATCCTGAGCTTCGTTCATCGTGCAGGCTCCGGAAAATGCACCTCGAGGCGTTTTGACCGGACCGATCTTTGGTCCGAGTGTTCCATCTTACTTCGAAACGGACCGTACGGCCATTCGAATGGATAAGCCTGGTGACCGTTCAATTTCCATTCGGCGGATTTTAACCGGCCGCAAGCAGCACTATGATGGTCCATGGAGCATTCATCTTTGGGATTTTCTTCCATGCCGACATCAGACAATCCGCCATTTCCCGCGGTCCTGCGCCTTTTTTCTGCGGGGGTCATCGTCGTCCTGATCGTAGGCGCCGGCCTGTTTTTCATGCCTGCGCTGGTGAAACCGGGCTGGCCTTGGGCCGTCACGCCGTTCAATGCGCGCTTCCTCGGTGGCTTCTACACCGCCGAAATGGTCGTGATGGCGGCACTGCTGGTCTGGAATCGCTGGTCGCCCGGCAGGCTCGTGCTCGTCATGGCCTTCATCTTCACCGTCATCGTGTCGGTGGCTTCGTTCATCAATCTCGGCTATTTCAACTTCGAGCGCAAAGCGCCTTGGCTGTGGTTTTTGGTCTATCTTGCTTCGGCCGCGCTATCCGGGCTGTTCCTGTGGCGGGCCAGGGCCCGTCCTTCCGCAAAAGGCGTGACCTTAAATCCCGCATGGCGCGGCTACATGCCGGCGGAATCCGCGATCCTTGGGCTCTATGGCGTCGGCCTGTTGCTGTTTCCCCTGACATTCAGTGGCATCTGGCCATGGCCGATCGATGCCTTCCACGCTCAGGTCTACAGCGCCATCTTCCTCGCCGGTGCGGGCGGTATATATCTCGTCTGGAGAAGCGCGCCGCGCGAGGAACTGCTGGTGATCGGGTTGGCGCAGTTTCTGGTTGGCCTGCTTGCCATCCTCGGCGTCGTCATCACCGACGCTGCGGTGCACCGGATCGACTGGACGGCGACCGGGACATTGTGCTGGCTCGCCCTTTTCGGCTGGATAGGCATCAGCGGCGTGTTCAAACTCTACGCTGCCTCCCGGTATTTTTAGCCCGCAATCGGTATCATAGGTCAGAGACGGCTGGATTTTCAGGTGGCGTCCGGTGCATCGTACCGGGCCGATTGCCTTCGCCGGGAACGCCATGACCAGCACGACCTCGCCACCCGCCGAGAAAATCCAGCCGCTGCTGCGGTCCGTCCGGTCAAGCGATGCGGAGGCGCTTTGCGCTATCTTCAACATGCCGGGCTTCCGCTGGGGCACGCTCAGGATGCCTTTCGAGATGGTGGAGCAGGTGGCGCGGCGCATTGCCAAGTCCGGCCCGGAAACCACCTGGATCGTTGCCGAGCTGGACGGCAAGGTCGTCGGCCATGGCAGCCTGGTCGTGCAAGGTTCACCGCGCCGTTCGCACATCGGCGAGATCAATATCGGCCTTGACGATGCCTTTGTCGGCAAAGGTATCGGCTCTGCCATACTTGGCGCGCTGCTTGACGTGGCCGACAACTGGCGCGCCCTGAAGCGAGTCGAATTGACCGTCTATGCCGACAACGAAGCGGCCCTCCGTCTCTATAAGAGCCACGGCTTTGAGATCGAAGGCCGGCATGTGAAGGCCGGCTTTACCGACGGGCAGTACCACGACCTCCTGAGCATGGCCCGGCTGCGGTTCTAAGATCCGCTGTTTGCCTTAGCTGTTTGGCCAATCTGACAATTCGTGCCGAGGCAGCGAACAGGGGATTGCTCAAGGAGAACTGCGTAGGATACGGTCATTTCGTCTCACACCACCTTGATCGAATTGACGATCTATGTGGGCCGGCCGCATCCAGCAAGTCTGGTCTCGCTTGGCGTTTACACCGCAAGCGGCTAGACGGGACCAATGACCGCCGTCTTTGATCCAACCCCTACCCCTCCGCGGGAAATTCTGGCTGTGCTGTCGCTGCTCTGCCCGGAGGTCGTGCGCGACATCGAGCAGAACTGGAATGCACCGGTTTCCGATTACGCCCGCCATCTGTGGCGGCCGGTGGCAAGGCCTGCATCGGGCCCGGCGATCGCTGCCCGCTCGATCCTGCGCGAAGTCCTGCATCAGCGCCTCGGTAGGATCATGCAGCCTGAGGAGATCGGCAAAGCCCTCGACGAGTTCGAGCACAGACCGGTGATTCAGTCCGGCCTGCACTGCTTGCTTCTGATGGACCGGATCACCTTCGATGCCCTTCTGCTTGCCTGGCTCGGCGCGGTCGAAAACGGGCTGTCGGCCTTCGTCGGCTTCATGGGAACGACGATGACCATGGAGACAGTTGGCCGGGAGGGGCCGGGATGGCTCGATGTCGGCGACGACAAGGTCAACCTGTTTGGCATGGGGCGCCACAAACTGTGCCGCAAAAGCGCCTGCGTGGCCGGTCCCGTCTCCATCGACAAGCGCGCGCTCGAAGCGGTGGGCGATGAAACGGATGCCAGCCGCTGGCTGGGCACACTGCTTGCCAGCCGGGACAAGGTGTTTGAAACCGCCGCCGATGCGCTGACTGAACTGAATGAGGATCTGGTCGCCAATTGGGATCGTGCCGGCATGGCCCTGCCGGTTTTCGTCGATGATCGAGTCGCCGCGGCTGCCATGGCGCGGCATCTAGAATATGACGGCAGCCTTCTTTCCAGGCTGCTGATTGAACCCGCAAGACGCCAGCGTCTCGAACATGCCTGGCAAGAGGCCGCATCGAGCCCATTTGGCAGATTCCTGCCCAATGCCACGGACTATTTCTGGGGCATCCGCGAGGAGCGCGTGCGCAAGCTCGTTCTCGAGAACGGGCACCTGATCGAGCCCGACAGGCCGCAAGGTCTTTCCATCCCGTTCGAGCGGCCGTATCTCAGGCAGGCGCTGCTGGACGGCGTGCTGCTGCCGAACTTGTTCCTGACGTTCCTCGTCCTTGCCATATTGCCGCGCGTGCGGGTCGTGGGCGGCCTGAGACAGATTGGCTATGTAGCGCTTTTCCACTCGATCCTCCTGGCCGTGCTGGACGAAAACGTGCCGGAAGAGCGCGATCTGGCCGCGGAACTGCAGGTTCGGGAAAATGCCTGGGGCATGCGGGTCATCGATGAAAAGATCTCAGTCCGCGAGCAGCTTGCCGTCCTGCCGGAAGGAGCGCTCTTCCCGGACCTGCTCCGGCAATACCGATTGCGGACATTTGCCGAGACGACCGACGACCTGAAACTGGTTCGCGAAAACGCCAGATGGCGCAAGATCGGCCAGGCAGAGATCAAGCCGACCTGAGCCTAATTCGCAACCGCAAGCGACGGCGATCCATCGGGGAGCCTCTGGCGTCTGACCCCGCCGCACAGGCCTCACCTGTCATTGCACCACACCGCCCTTGCGGAGCCCATCCACCACGTGTTCGAAATCGACCGGTTCTTGTGGCAGACCAAGACTTTGTAGCGGTATCCAGCGAATAGTCGCGATTGACGCGAAGCACCTCCTGCCATGGCGCGCGGGCCTCGGCGAAGCGGCCCAGATGACCGTAGCTGGCGGCCAGAAACGCGCGCGAGACGTCGGTGACAGCGTTTGCGAGCCAGCCGTTGCATCAGAGGTCATGGGTAGCGGTCTGCCACCGGACCCACACGGATCGCCCGCTGCCGCTTGCCCGCCGACGGCTATCGGTGCATCCTTGTGAATAGCCTGGCCGTGAAGTGCGAGCGAGATCACGCCGTCACGGCCACTAGTGAGGTCTTGTTCGATGGACTGCTCGGGCTGCGGTTTCGAGATTGAGGGCGGTTACGCCTTCTGTCCGAGGTGTGGCAGGCGCCAGCCCGTGCCATGCGCCAGTTGCGGCTACACCTGCGCACCTGATTTCGAGTTCTGTCCGAAATGCGGGGCAAGCGTCGGTGCGCCCGCAAAAGCCGTCGAACGGCCTGCTCCGGCACCAAGCCGGACCATTGTGTCGCCTTCTCGAACTCCGTCGCTGCTTCCGAACATCGAAAGCGAAGAAGGGCTGCATCCCGTCTCTGACGCCGATCGCCGGACGGTAACGGTCCTGTTCGCCGACCTTTGCGGCTTTACGACACTCAGCGAGCAGCTCGACCCCGAGGTCATGCAAGCGCTGCAGAACAAACTGTTCAAGGAATTGACGGCGGCCGTGCGAAACTTTGGTGGGTTCGTCGACAAATTCATCGGCGATGCGCTGCTCGCTTTGTTCGGTGCGCCGGTCGCGCATGAGGACGATCCGGAACGCGCGCTTCGTGCCGCTCTCGACATGATCGCCCGGACGGCGCGGCTCGGCGAAAGCACCCCCCACTCCGGCTCGCCTCTGTTACTCCACATCGGCATAAACACTGGTCCGGTCGTTACTGGCGGATTGGGCGTCGGCACCGCCAGATCCTATTCCGTGACCGGCGACACAGTGAATACGGCGCAACGCCTGCAATCGCTGGCCGCACCGGGTGAGGTGCTGGTAGGCGAGCTCACTCACAGGCTGACCCGGCATGCCTTCTCTTATGAGTCGCTGGGTGATGTCGTGTTTCGCGGCAAGGCTGGCAGCGTGCTCGTTCATCGACTGGACGCACCGCTAGCGGTGCCGCGTGCAGCGCGCGGGCTCGAGGCGCTCGGCCTCAGTGCGCCGCTAATAGGTCGTGGTGCGGAGCTCAATAGAATGATGGCGAGCCTTGACCAGGCGTGCGGCGGCTCGGCCCAACTTGTCCGCCTCGTCGGAGAAGCCGGCATCGGGAAATCGCGGCTGGTGAGTGAGTTCGTCGCCCGCGTCGGCGACGACGAGCGTTTTCGCAACGTCGCCGTGCGGCAGGCCACGTGCTCACCGCTGGGTGAACAATCTTTTGGCGCCTTGGGCGCAGTGGTGCGCAGCGCTGCCGGGATGATGCAAAACGACAATGGGGACGAAATGCGGGGGAAGCTCGCAGGCTTGCTTGCCGATCTCGGCCTGCAGGGCGAGGAGGCGAAGCGGCTGATGCCTTTGCTCTACCATGTGCTTGGCCTTGGCGACCCCGATGCCACCTTGCAGCATGTCGAGCCCGAGCAGCTGCGGCGGCAAATTCTCTACGCAGTCCGCACAATCATCGAACGGCGGCTTGCGTTGTCGCCGCTATTGATTGTCGTCGAAGACCTGCACTGGGCCGACGCCGTGTCGCTCGAGGCACTACGTTTCGTGATGGACAGGTTGGAACGCACGCGGTTGATGTTGCTGGTCACGCATCGTCCGGCGCCGGACAACGACCAGCTCGACTCAAGTCGGGTCAGTCACACAGCGCTCAGGCTTCCGCCACTCAACAATGATGACGGACGCAGCCTGCTGGCAGCGCTTTTCGGCGAGAGCTGGGTAAGCTCCGCGGGAGGGCTTCTCGACCAGATCCTCGAGCGCGCGGGCGGCAACCCCCTTTTTGTAGAGGAAATCGTTCGCGGCCTTATCGATCGCGGTGTACTGGTGCGAGAGGGCCAGCGATGGCGGACTGTGGCAGGCGAAGTCGCAACCGGCATCCCCGCCACTATCCAGGCAATGTTGCTTGCTCGCGTCGACCGGCTGCCCCAAGAGGTGCGCCGGTTGGCCCAGGAGGCCGCGGTAATCGGCCCGCGCTTCGATGCCACACTTCTGAAAACCGTGACAGCCGACCCCGGCCGGCTCGAAGCCGGCTGCGAACTGCTTTGCGATGCGGAAATCATCGAGGAAGTTGCCGGATCAGGCTCGGTCTCGTCTCAAAGCTACCGCTTTACGCAAACATTGCTGCAGGACGTGATCTACCAGAATCTGCTCCTGCAACGCCGGACCGAAATCCACGGGCGGATCGGTGCTGCCTTGGAGCAACTGTGCGGCGACGAGCCGGAACGGCTCGAGGATTTGACCGTGCTCGGTCATCATTTTGCACAGAGCGCCGAGCGGGAGAAGGGCGCGCATTACCTGCAGGCGGCAGGCGATCGCGCTCGCATGATATATGCCAACGACGACGCCCTTCGTTTCTACGAGCGAGCACTGACTGCGTTGGGCGCGATCGGGCAAACACCGCTCAAACTGGCAATTGCAGAGCGCATTGCCGATTTGAGCGGCCCGGCAGGCCGCCGCGAGATCGCGCACCACCACTATGAGACGGTGTTGCAGGCATACCGCGAGTCAGCCAATCGCGTCGCCTCGGCGCGAGTTTTGCGTAAGATCGGTCGGCTACTCTGGGATGTCGGCAAGCGGGACAAGGCAGAACCCCGCTATGCTGAGGCGGCAGCGCTCCTCGATGGAGCGGATGCCCCGATCGAGCAGGCGCATCTGTGGCAAGAACGTGGCCGACAGGCGTTCCGTAGCGGAGATCACGCTCTCGCGGCAAAATGGGCAGACGCGGCGCTGGATTGCGTAGGCACACTGACAACGGAGCATGTCTCCGAGACAAGGTGTGATGCCACTCTTGTGACCGCCGAGGCACTCAATACCAAGGCTGTCGCGCTGGCTCGCCTTGGGCGAAACCGTGAGGCCGTGCGTCAGGTTGAGCGTAGCATTGAATTGGCCGAAGCCGCCGGTCTGCTGGGCGCGGCCTGCCGCGGCTACACCAATCTCGGCGTGCTTTACACGACCATCGATCCCGCAAAGGCGATGGAGGTCTGTCGGCGCGGTCTTGAAGTGGCGCGCCGTATTGGTGATTTGGGTTTCCAGGCGCGCCTCCTCGCCAATCTGGCGGTCGCTTGTTGTACTTTCACGGATCGCTGTCCAACGGAGGGCGTACCCGCTGCCGAGAAGGCCATCGAGATCGACCGGGCGCTCGACCAGCGCGAGCACCTGCCGGTGCCTTTGATCGTGCTTGGGCAAATCCACCAGTGCAACGGCCGTCCGGACCTGGCGGTTGGGTTGTTCCACGAAGCACTGGACGTAGCTCGCGAAACGGGCGAACCCCAACTGCTGTTTCCGTGTTATGATGGTCTCGCAACGCTTAATCTCGATCTCGACAATCTGGCCGAGGCCGAACGCTACTTTTCCCTGGCGCAGGGTATATGCGCCCAGCACGGGCTCGACCCGGAAGCGCTTGTGGTGCTGCCTTTTCTCGACTAGCCGGGGTTGGAGGTTGGAAATGTCCGCGCGTAGTGACTTGGTGCCGCTTCAACCGGGCGACCGTGCGCCAAACGTGGTACTCGACGCCATTACCCAGGAAGGCAAGATCGCGCTTGACGATTTTCGCGGCCAAAAACCGGTGCTGGTCGGCCTGTTTCGAGGTCTGCATTGCGCGTTTTGCCGGCGCCATATCGCCGCCCAGGCGCGGCTTGATCCGGAGCTGCGCGAAAGGGGCGTGGAGAGCCTGACGGTGGTCAACACGCCGATCGAACGGGCGCGTCTCTATTTCCGCTACCATCCGATGCCGAATCTGCTTGCGGCCTCCGATCCTGAACGCGCTTCACATCGTGCTTTTGGACTGCCCAATCTCGAATTCACCCAAAACGAGACGAACTGGCCGTACAAGGTCTCGATGGCAGCGGCAAAGGATATGCGGGTCGACATACCAGGCGAGTTGCCCGGTCCTATGGATCCTCTTGCGGCCAGTGAAATGCTCAACAAGAGGGACCATTACGAGCTGACCGAAGCCGACGAGCAGATGCTAGCAACGGGACACGGACAATTGGTCGGTCAGTTCCTGCTGGACCGGCAGGGGATCGTCCGCTGGAGCTTCACGGAGGTTCCAGAGGGTGGGCGATACATGTTTGGGGCGCCAAGCCCGCAGGAGCTGATGTCAGCCGTATCGCAAGTCGCCCAATAGACTTGCGAACGAGGTAAGCGGGCGGGACACGGAATAAAAAGCGGAACCAATTTGTTACGAATCTAGACACTGACAAGTTCACGGTTCATGCGAGCACGGCCTCGACAACGGCAACAAAGTCATCGAGCGAACGATCCCCACGAATCTCGATGCGCGGAAGGTCGATGGGATCGCAATCGAGGTCCGCCGGTCCGTGTCTGCCGCCGAAGCCGATTCGATAGCCGCACTCCTTGGCCAGCCTGCCAAGCCGTCGGTCGGTGACAGAGAAGGGTGCCGCGAACGCCGCGGTTGGCCGACCGGTCCACCGTTCGATGAACATACGAGAGCGCAGGAGCTCGGCGGCCAAGTCAGAGCTCGACAGACCATCGATCGCGCGATGCGTCGCCAGATGGCTTCCGAAGAACGCACCTTCGCCGGCGAGGCGTCGCACCGTCCCGGCGTCCATAAGCTGCGTCGGCGGGCCGCTGTAGGCGTCCCACTGTGCACTTTCACCCACCAAGTCCGTCACCAGGAACACTTCCGCAGTCAGGTCGTTCGCGCGCAAGGCCGGCCAGGCATGGTCGGCAAAGTTCTGGAAGCCGTCATCGAAGGTGATGAGCACTGGGCGGCCAACGAAAGGCTGACGGTTGGCGATGAACCATTCCAGCTGCTCGGAGCTAATCGCGTGAAAGCCATTGGCGCGCAGCCATGTCATTTGGCTGGCGAATGCGGCGGGCGCGAGCCGAAAACGGGCGAGCGCGGCCGGACCTTGATCGGAGACACTGTGATACATGAGGACAGGGATACGCTGCCGCCGCTCGCTATGTGCGACGTCGCGGCGCAAGGCCCGCGCCCCGCCCCAGACGATATTTCGCGCGACTCCGATTTCGATGGGGGCGCGGATTGGCACATGATCTATCGTCGGTTCCGTCGCCACGTCGCCTGGTGACAGGCGGCGGAAGCGGTCTATGCGGTAGAGCTCGGTCTGGATCGATTGCTCGAGAACGAGGCCGTGGGTCGCTGCCAGCGTCTCTGAGATCGCTTGTGCACCGAATGTGTTCCAGTCGAAGCCCGTCCTTTCAACATTGTCTCGTAGCACGAATGCGTGTGCGCTGATGAAACTGCCACCAGGCGCCAACGCCTCAACAAGTTTTTTGGCGATGCGCCGCAACTCGGTGAGATCGTCCAGGTAGTAGAGCACTTCCGAACAGACGATCAGATCCATCTCGCCCGGCAGCGTGTCCGCAGAAAAATCCAGTACGCCGAACTCAACGTTCGGCTGATCACTGCATCGCGCGCCCGCCCGCCCGACGGCTACGGCGGAGATGTCAGTTGCGGTCAAATGGCCCACGCGCGGCGCCAGCTGCCGCGTGAAGTGGCCCTCCGCGCAGGCCAGCTCAAGCGCCCGTCCGATGGGACCGGCAGGCAGAATTTCGAGCTGCCGCTCATATTTTTCCTGCTCATAGGGCGAACCGTAGTTCCAGGGATCCTCGATCGCAAAATGGCGATTCCAGAAAGATGTGCGGTCATTGTCGCGCCCATCCGCGGCCCGTGCACGGCGCGGCGCTGCAAAAGGCTCTTTAGTTTCGGCGCTCGACCGAACCAGCGCCTGCGCTTCCGCGGCCAATCCCGCAAGTTTGCCGAAATGGCTGTCCTGATCAGACCGGCGTCCCGCCATGGACAACAATGCCTCGGCTGCAGACATGTTTGACTTGTCGGCACCGGCGCCCTTTTGCGGTGCATCTACAGGCGATCGCCTCGCAAGTCGCGCGGCACTGTGCATAGGCCGCTCAGAGGGCAGGAAATTCAGGATCAATTCAATCCAATGACGCCTCGTCACTCTCCCGAGTACGCCGAACTGCACGAGAGCCTCGATCTGGCCATCCATCATCAGATGGGCATAGATTTGATCGATTCCTTTCGGTACTTCGATCGAGGCCGGATTTCGCACGTCGACACGAATTCCAAGTGTCCGCGCCAGCCTGCGCGGCGCGGCAAGATCGTCGACATCGAGCAGCATTTGCTCAAAGTGATACTGCACGCGGCGAGCCGCGTCCGGATTATTCCAGACCTTGCCGAGTTCGAGGATCAACTCGGTGAGGGAAGCGCCGAACCTGTCCCACCTGGCAGCCAATTGCGCTGGCACCGACAGGCTTCCTACCATAAGGCCATCGACGGCCACCTTGGCGATCTCACGCGCCCACTTACGTCCTGCTGGGAGCGCGCGCAGGGACTGCGGGTTGATCGAGCGCGAGCCGCAGCCGCAATCCGATGCGGCGTTCCACAACGCGAACCACGCGAGTGCTTCTGAAGCGGTGTGGCCGTTCGCGTCGGTCGCTCCATTGGCGTGAGCCGATGGCGGGTGTTTGACCCTGGGATCGGCGGAAAAGCCGCGAGCGATCACGACTTCGCCATCTGCCAGCATCTGCGCCGAATTGCGGCTGAGCGCGTTGGGGCTGGCCCGATAGAAAGCGAGCGGCTCGTCGACCATCACCCAATTTTTGCCTAGACGTGCGAGGCGCTGCCACAGATCCCAGTCCTCGCAGGTGCGCAGCGACACGTCGAAACCGCCCAACTCGACAATTATCTCCCGATCGACCAGCAGCGCGTGAGTGCGGACGGCACACCGGCGGGCGAACGTTTCGAAGGGTTGAATCGCAACCTCCGTTGCGATGCTCGACGCCGTGAGTTCGCCATCGGGCATCACGCGTCGGGAACCGCAATAGGCAGCCACTGCATCGGGAGCGGATTTCAGTGCGGCCAGCATTTTGGCAAGGAAGCTGGCATCCACCCAATCGTCCGCATCCAGAAACATGAGCCAGTGGCCGCGCGCCTTCGAAATCCCGCTATTGCGCGCGCCGGCGGGGCTATGCGCGCAAGAGCTCAACATCCGAAATCGGGCATCGTGCTCTACATAACCGGCGATGATCGCAGGGGTGCGGTCCGTGGAGGCGTCGTCGACGATGATCGCCTCCCAATCCACTATTTCCTGATCAAGAAGGCAATCGAGTGAGCGCGCCAGCGTTACCTCCGCGTTGTGCGCAGGAACCACGATTGAAACCAAGGGATCATGCGCCACGCCGTCTTACCCGCGCCTGGTTCGAGGTAGAACAAGATGTGTTGATCTTTCTCGGCGTAGGCCGTCACAATCGACGCCGATCAGTCCGTCGACCCATCGTCCATCACCACTATATCCAGTATCTGGCAGGTCTGCCGGCGGATGCCGGCACGCATTGTGCCGACGGTTTGCTCGGCATTGAGCATCGGTACCACACCGCCCTGCGGTAGCATCCTGGATCATCGAGCTTTCGTTTTCTTCGGCAAGAGTTGGCAAATGTCAAAACCGGATGACGGCATCGGCTGGCAGCACTGCCCTGTCAAGATAAGGGCGAATTGGAGGCGGGCAAAAAAGACTTGAACACAGGCTGAATGGCAGCGCGCATGCCCGACGGCTTGGAGCTGGGGTCGATGCGCCAGGGCATCTCCGCTCTCGCATTTCATCTGCATAAAGATGATCGCGGGCGAAGACGCGAGCGCGAGCTGATCCGGATCGAGCCGCATGTCGAAATCTACCCCAATGGGGACGTTCGAACCGACTTAAGCCGCGAAGATTCCGGCTTGCGGGTCGACAATTTTACTGGCAAGTTTACCAGTTGCTAAATTAGCGCTGTGGCAATGTTCAAAAGAAGGGGCATGGGATGGCCAAGGAATCTTCGAGTACCGCTTCTTCGGCAAATAAAGCGGACGCAAATCTGATAAGTAATGCAGACGGAAGCGGGCTGACCTTCATGGCGGGCCAGGCTCGCGAGAGCGGAGCCCCCGGCGACGCTGTAGGTGTCGACAAGATACGTGATCTGCTGTTCGGCAACCAGATGCAGGACTATGACCGCCGCTTTTCCAAGCTTGAAGAACGGGTCTTGCAGCGCTTCAAGGATGTCGAATCCGAGGCCAAGCGCAATCTTGAAATGTACGAGTCAAATGCAAAGAAGCAGGTTGACTCGCTTGCGGCGCAATTGCGGAACGAAAAAGACGCGCGAGCCGACGCCGATAAGGAGATTGATCGGAATCTTCGCGAGCAAAATCAGGCGCTCGAAAAGCAGGTGCGCGCGTTGTCGGATCAGTTGAGCGAGCTTGAGCGGGAAGTTGCGGACCGGATAAATCGAAACGATCATTTGCTGCGTGAGGAAATCAAGCAAAAGAATGAAAGCATTCAGATGCTGATGGAGAAAATGTTTTCCGATCTTGGCAATGTCAAGACCGACCGAAATCTTTTGGCTGGCCTGTTTGTTGAGGTTGCAAAATGTCTAAATCAGGATCCCGTCGGCAGCAAGAACAACTCGGAGCGTACCTGGAAAGTGAGTTGATCGGAACTTGACGTCGACTGTCGACTCAATCAGCCTCCCTCAAAGAGCAGCTTCGAACGATACAGAGATTGATCGCGAGGCGCTGGCTCGCCTTTTGATCGAAATTGCCCGGAACGTTGATCCGGACTATCGTGCGCGTCTCGACGGAATCCCAACCGCCGACCCTCGCATGGAAACGCTGCGCCAGTTGCTGGTCGGCCGCGAAATTTCGGAGCTTTCACGAGTTACGCACCTGCTCGACGAACCCGAGCAGCTTGCGGCTGCAGTGGGGAGCGTTCTCCCCAGTGCAGCCGCACGTGCGCCTCATGCGCAACTCGGAGAGGCCCTTGCGCCAGCTGTCGAGAGGGCCGTGCAACGGTCCATCCAGAAGAGCCCGCGTACGCTGACGGATATATTGTACCCGGTGTTTCTGCCGGCTATTCGCAAGTCGATCGGCGAAAAGATCGACCAGACCTTTCAATCGTTGAATGAAACTTTAAGACATATATTTACCTGGCACGGGCTCAAGTGGAGACTTGAAGCGTGGAGAACAGGAGCAAGCTTCTCAGAAGTTGTTCTTAAGCATTCTCTTGTTTATCGTGTAGAACACGTCTTTCTAATCAATCGCAATTCCGGGCTTTTGATAGCGCATGTAACTGCCGCTAATGCAACTAGCGAAGATCCTCAACTCATTTCTTCTATGCTTAGTGCAATTCAAGATTTTGTAAAAGACTCATTTAACGAGAAAGAACAGAGCGGCCTAGATACCATTCGTTTCGGAGAGCTTCGTCTCTGGTCGGAAGTTGGACCGTTTGCGACCTTGGTTGCGGTGATCCGGGGAAATCCGCCGGAGGAATTACATGAAATAATTCGCGATGTATTGCTTCGCATCCATGATGAATGCTCACAGGCTCTAGAGCAGTTTGACGGCGACAGTTCGCAGTTGGCCGGCGTAGAGACGCAGTTGCAGACCTGCGTTGAACTGAAGCAGGAGGAATCAAACCAGGGATTTCCGTGGCTGGTCGTGGCTGCAGTCCTGCTGGTTTCGATTCCGGCAGGCGGTTGGTTCCTTCTTTCCTGGCAATCCGTGCAGCGCTGGCAGACCTATGTGTCGCGACTGGGGACCCAGCCGGGCATCATCGTTGCCGAACAAAAGGTGCGTGATGGCCAATTCTATATTGCCGGTCTGAGAGACCCGCTTGCCGCCGACCCGCAGTCGCTGTTGGCCGGAACGCAGGTCGATCCCGCCCGCGTTCATTCACAGTGGCAATTCTATCAGAGTCTTGATCCGGAGTTCGTATTGAAGCGGCTAACGGCGTCGCTGGTTCCGCCGGATTCAGTACGACTTTCGATCGTCAATGGTCGCATCGTTGCCGAGGGTGAGGCTCCCAACACCTGGATAGATCGGGCGCGCGCAGCGGCCCAACAACTTTCGGCAGGCGGACCGGAATTCGACATCTCCAGGGTTCGTGATGTGAGCCCCGAAGCACGCGCGGCGGAGCACTGGCAGACTTATGTGTCGCGACTGGAGGCCCAAGCGGGAATCATCGTCGCCCAACAAAAGGTGCGTGATGGCCAATTCTATATTGCCGGCCTGAGAGACCCGCTTGCCGCCGACCCGCAGGCTCTGCTGTCCGGAACGGAGGTAGATCCCGCCCGCGTTCATTCGCAGTGGCAATTCTATCAGAGCCTTGATCCGAAGTTCGTCCTGAAGCGGCTGATGGTATCGCTGACCCCGCCGGATTCAGTACGGCTTTCGATCGTCAAGGATCGCATCGTTGCCGAGGGTGAGGCTCCCGACATCTGGATAGACCGCGCACGCGCAGCGGCCCGACAGCTCTCGGCAGGCGGACCGGAATTCGACATCTCCAAGGTTCGTGATGTGAGCCCCGAGGCACGCGCGGCGGAGCACTGGCAGACTTATGTGTCGCGACTGGAGGCCCAAGCGGGAATCATCGTCGCCCAACAAACGGCGAGGGGGGGACATTTCTATATTTCCGGCCTGAGAGACCCGCAGGCCGCCGACCCGAAGGCTCTGCTGTCCGGAACAGGGGTCGATCCTGCTCGCGTTCATTCACAGTGGCAATTCTATCAAAGCCTTGATCCGAAGTTCGTGGTGAAGCGGCTGATGGCGTCGCTGACTCCGCCGGATTCAGTACGGCTTTCGATCATCAAGGATCGCATCGTTGCCCAGGGTGAAGCTCCTGCCGCCTGGATAGATCGGGCGCGGGTCGCCGCCCAACAGCTCTCCGCGGACGGACTCTCTCTAGAACTCTCCGAGCTGCGTGAGTTGACCCCTCCGCAACTCACTCATTTGAGGGAGGCTATTCAAGCGGTCAACATTTTCTTCGATTCTGGCAAGGCTGTACCGGGACCAGAGCAACTGCCGGTTCTCGACAAATTGGCGAATCAGTTGAAGGAATTGGCCGAGGACGCCCGCAAGGCAGGCGTAACAGCACAGTTCATGTTGACCGGCCATTCGGACGAGACGGGCCGTGAAACGGCCAAGTTGTCGATCAGCGCCGCGCGCGCGGAGACAGTTCGTGCGCTTCTCAAGAAGCGCGGCGTCAATCCGGAGTTGCTCTTGGTTCGCGGCGCGGGCACCTTTGAGCCAGCGGAGATTGAAAATAGCCGAACCGGGAACTCCGCCAACCGCAGAGTTTCGGTTACGGTAAACTTCCACTAGGCGGAGCCCAGGATATTGCAAAAGAAGATCTGCATGTTGGGCGGGTTCGCTGTCGGAAAGACGAGTCTGGTTCGCAGGTTTGTGCAAAGCATCTTTTCAGAAACCTACTTGACCACGGTGGGAGTGAAAATCGACAAGAAGAGTGTCGCATTCCCGGACAAAACCGTGGATCTGATTTTGTGGGATTTGGCCGGCGAAGACGATATCGGCTCATTCCGCGTCAGCTATGTGCGAGGTGCGAGTGGGCTCGTGCTTGTCGTCGATGGAACACGCGCTGCTACTCTTGCCGTTGCGCTCACGTTGCGCGAGCGGGCCGAGGCTGAATTCGGCGCTATGCCGTTTGTATTGCTGTTCAACAAATCCGATCTGGCCGATCGGTGGGCAATATCGGATAGTGAAATTGACGAACTGAGGCAACTTGGATGGCAAATCTATCTAACAAGTGCGCTTTCGGGCGAACATGTTGATGATGCGTTTCGTCAACTTGCTTCGATGGTCAGCAAATAAACCATGAATGTCTTGCCAAGAGAAGTTAAAAGCTGGATTTACGATTTCTTCTACAACGAGCGCTCGGTCGCATATCTGAAAATCGACGCCCAGCTTTGCATAGCTGCGAAGGGCGGTAACGTTAACCATTACGGACTCTCGTCAGTTCGCATAGGTAAGCCTGTTGCCGAGCAGCTTGAATTCATGGAAGGTTTGTTGCCCTGCCCGGAGCTTCCATATGATATGGCCATGGTCGAACTGCCCAGCGGGCGTGTCGCGGACCTCCATCTTTTTGCTGACAATGCCTGCGTGTGGCTGCTCTTTCTTGACGCCACTGCCGAACGCGACAATAGGCAGCGGCTTCAACAGAAGGCTTATGAAATGACGCTTCTGCAAGAGAGGGAGCGTCAACTCAACGAGAAATTACAATCGACAAACGAGGCGTTGAGGGCGAGCCAAGAGGGATTGTCGCGTGAATACCAGCGCGCCGAAGCCCTACTCCTCAACATTCTTCCGGCGTCGATCGCGGAGCGGCTAAAAGCGCACGAACAAATTGCAGACAACCATGCGGAGGTGAGTGTGCTTTTTGCCGACATCGTCGGCTTTACGGAAAGAGCGCGGAGCGTCGGAGCCGTGACGACGCTCGCTATTTTAAATTACTTCTTCAAGGCGGCGGATCTGCTCTCGGAGCGATACGGCTGCGAAAAGATCAAGACAATCGGCGATTGTGTGATGGTGGTCGCTGGCCTGCCCACCGCGCGATCCGATCATGCGGAAGCCCTTGCGCACTATGCACTTGAACTGCGGAACGCGGTTAAGCGCGAACGCTTCGCAGGAGAACCGATAAGACTCAGAATTGGAATTCACTCAGGACCAATCGTGGCGGGCGTCATAGGCAAAAGGCGGTTTGCCTATGACCTATGGGGCGACACCGTTAATCTCGCCGCACGTATCCAAACGTCCGCGGAGCCCGATGAAATCCGCATTTCGGATGCAACTCGTCAACTGCTTGGACCAAATTTTGCTTGCGACCCACTCCAGGAAACGGAATTGCGTGGTACAGGTCGTGTGCGAATGTGGCGGCTCCCGGCCTGATTTGCCGCATGGCAGTGCCGACCCGGAAGCGCATTGCATCTCAAGCAACATCATGGTTTCGAATGTCCGCAGCGGTGCGCGAAGCAGTTGACCACCGAGTGACCGCCAAAGGTCTGTCCTGGTCATCTCAGGAAATCAGTTCCTGAGATTTAACGTCGATGCCCAGTTCATAGAACGGCCGGAGGCCTGGGCCGAGGTCGGAATGCCCTGCCCCCGGCGGCTAAATAAACACCGCCACGTACCCGGCACAGCGGTCTGGCTCGGAACGATGACGTCTTGCACCGCAACATCGGTTTCTTCAAGGTGGGGCAACAACGGACATAGATGTCGTTGCTCGCCGATCTGATCGGAAGGTTAACAGCACGATGCCACTCATGACTCGACGATTGGGAGCCAGGAACCTGGCGCGCCCGGCACGGCGTCTCGGAGACCTGACTGCGATGTTTGCCCTGATTGCCAGGCCGCTCGTCTTTGGGATCGCCCTTTTGTTGGCTGGTCAGGCGCAAGCGCAGGCGCCGGCGACCGTCCCGCCTGAAAGGGTCAAACAATTGTTCGAGCTTCTCGACGATCCGTCAGTGAAGGCCTGGGTGGCCGAACAGCGAAATCAGGACGCCGGGTCAACGGGAGCGCCCGCCGAGAGAGGGGCTTCGCCGACCGACGCATCGTCCGGCGCCGTGGCCGCACCAGGCCAGATGAATACGATGGCATCCTCGACGCTCGATGGGATCAGGCATCATATCGAAAGAATCGTGCGAACTTTGCCCTTGCTGCCAGGCCAGTTCGCGCGCGTTCGGGCAGAGACGATGGAGGATATGTCCAGCAGGGGGCCCGCCGGCGTATTTGTGCTGATTGCAATGTTCATCGCTGCCGGCCTGGCACTCACTTGGGCAACGTTCAAGCTCACCCGTCCATTTCGTCTTTGGATTATCGCGCAACCGAAGGATACGCCCGTTGGGCGAGCCAAGAAGATTGGTGGCCGCCTGCTTTATTCCAGCATGCTGATAGTCTCTTTCGCACTGGGCAGCGCCGGCGCGTTCATGTTGTTCGACTGGCCGATGCTTATCCGCGAGATTGTACTGACATTTCTGATGGCGGCAGTCGTTACATGGGGTGTGCGCATGTACGTCATGGCCACGCTCGTCCCTTCCTTCATGAACGTCGAGAACGCCGTCGAGGTTCGTGCTTTGCCGATCACCAACGAAGCGGCTGACCATTGGTCCTATTGGCTACCCCGGATCGTCGGCGTCTTCGCCTTCTTCGGCGCCGCGTTTATCCTCTTGCCAGGTCTCGGCATCGATCAGGACGGAATGACGGTCCTGTCACTGGTCGCCGATTTCGTGCTGCTGCTGCTCCTGCTGCTCGCCATTTGGCGTCGGCCAAGAACGCAGCGAGACGGTGCGCGCCACATCGGTCACACGGAAGCGACATGGCTATTGACTGCTTATTTCGTCGTCCTGTTCCTGCAGCGTATCGCCGGCCTTTATACATACTTCTGGTTCACCTTCGCCGCATTCTTCCTGCCTTTGGCAATCGTGGTGACGCAGCGCGGGGTTAATTTCGTTCTGCGGCCAGGTTCGGAAGACGTCGGCCGGCCCACGATCCCGGCGGTGACGATCGCTGTCATCGATCGCGGAATCCGAATGATTTTCATCCTGGCGGCGGCTTACCTTCTCGCACGTGTCTGGGGTCTGGACATGCAATCCATGCGGGGCAGTGATACGACGACAACATTCATATTGCGCGGCTTGATCAATGTCGTGGTCATTGCCCTTGCCGCCGACTTCGGCTGGTCGATCATCAAAGCTTTGATCGAACGAAAGCTGGGCATCGAAACACCGCACCCTGTGATCAGCGACGAGGACGTCCCGATCCTCGATCCGCAGCAGGCGCGGCTGCATACGCTCTTGCCGATCCTCCAGAATATTCTGCTCGCATCGATCATCGTGATGGCGGTGCTTATGATGCTCGCCTCGCTGGGTATCCAGATCGGCCCATTGATCGCCGGCGCTGGCGTCGTCGGCGTCGCCGTGGGCTTTGGGGCACAAACCATTGTCAAGGACGTCATTTCAGGCGTGTTTTTTCTGCTCGATGATGCGTTCCGTGTTGGCGAATACATTTCATCGGGCAATTACAAGGGTACTGTGGAAAGCTTTTCGCTGCGCTCGGTGAAGCTGCGCCACCATCGTGGTCCGCTGTTCACAATACCTTTCGGTGAACTCGGGGCAGTCCAGAACCAGAGCCGTGACTGGGTTATCGACAAATTCAACATCACCGTTGGTTATGACACCGATATCGACTTCGCTCGCAAGCTGATCAAGCGGATCGGCCTCGAACTGGCGGAAGATCCCGAGTTCAAACACTGGGTGCTCGACCCGATCAAGATGCAGGGCGTACAGGAGTTCGGCGAATACGGCATCGTATTGAGGGTCAAGGCCACAACCAAGCCGGGAGGTGCCTTCGGTATGAAACGCAAATTTTATGTACGCCTCCGCCAGGTCTTCAAGGAACAGGGCATCGAACTCCCATTTCCGACCGTCCAGGTCCAGGGGCTACAGAACCAACATGGGGCAGAGAATGCACCGTTGGAGATCACGCCCGAGTTGAAAATGGCCGTCGCGCAGTCGCACACTATTCGGCGCAGAAAAAAAGCCAGCACAACGGAATAGAAGAGCTGTGACACCTGCTGGTCACAGTGCGGCTTTCCGCGCATCGCTCATGGCAGGGACACTCTTTTCGCCACGTAAGCAAAAGGCGCCCCGAAAGGCGCCTCTTAATCGCTTGGTTCCCCTCAAGGAAACTGGAGCGGGTGAAGCGATTCGAACGCTCGACCCCAACCTTGGCAAGGTTGTGCTCTACCCCTGAGCTACACCCGCTCGTGCGGCTTTTGGGCCGCAAGCCGCGCCTATATGGCTGAAGAGCGCGGCGATTGCAACAGGGAATTCGCAGGCTTTTTGCTTCGTCGGCAATGCGGACAAGCGCTCCTCGGGACGTCGCAAGGCAATCACCCCCGCGTTGCGCGACGGGCTTGTCTTGGCCGCATCATTGGCCGTAAACGGCGTTAGCCGAACAAGCCGTTGAAAGCGGGCCATCAGAAGAAAGACCGATGCCGAAGACCGAAGCCGAACTTTTCGCCTTTCTCGCCGGACTCGGGATCGAGGTATCGACGCGGCGGCATCCGCCGCTGTTCACGGTCGCCGATTCGCAGGCGCTGCGCGGCGAGATTGCCGGCGGCCATACCAAGAACCTGTTCCTCAAGGACAAGAAGGACAATTTCTTCCTGGTCAGCGTCGGCGAGGAGGCGGTGGTCGATCTCAAGCATATACACCATCTGATCGGCGCTGCCGGGCGCGTGTCCTTCGGCCGGCCGGAGATGCTGATGCAGCTTCTCGGCGTCGTCCCGGGCGCGGTCACGGTGTTCGGGCTGATCAACGACACCGAGCGAAGGATCAAGGTCGTGTTGGACGAGGAGCTGATGAGCCATGCGGTGGTCAATGCCCACCCGCTGACCAACGAAGCGACGACTTCCATCGCTGCCGCGGACCTGGTCAAGTTCGTCGAGGCAACCGGACATGATGCTGTTATCTTGAAAGTCTCGGCATGATCGCCACATGGGTGACTGAAACCGGGTTCTAAAGAAGGATGTTGCGCCCGTCCCTTGGCCGGCGGCGCGACCGAAAGGCGAAGAGATGAGTGATAGCAACCCCTTTGGCGGCCCATTTGGCAGCAATGGCGGCCGGTATGCCACCACCGTGCAATATGGCGGCACCGATGCCGCGCGTGAGAAGGTCGCGCTTGCGGAGGCGCCGGCCGACGTCATCAAGGACACAACGACCGCTGGATTTGCCGCCGACGTGATCCAGGAATCGCGTCACCAGCCGGTGCTGGTCGATTTCTGGGCGCCGTGGTGCGGCCCTTGCAAGCAATTGACGCCGCTGCTGGAGAAGGCGGTGAAAGCCGCCGGTGGCAAGGTCAAGCTGGTCAAGATGAACATCGACGACCATCCATCGATCGCCGGCCAGCTTGGCATCCAGTCGATACCGGCGGTCATTGCCTTCAAGGACGGCCAGCCGGTCGACGGCTTCATGGGCGCCATTCCCGAGAGCCAGATCACGCAATTCATCCAGAAGGTCGGCGGCAAGAACGGCGGTGCGCCGCAAGTTGCCGAGGCGCTGGCCGCGGCCGCCGAAGCGCGCGACGCCGGGGACGTGCAGACGGCGGCCGACATTTACGATGCCATCCTGGAACAGGCGCCGGAGACGATCGAGGCGATCGCTGGCTTGGGCGATCTGCTGTTCGAGGCCGGCGATGCCGAAGGTGCCGAGGCGGTGCTGGCGCGGGCGCCGGAAGCAAAGAAGGATGCGCCCCAGCTCGCCGCGCTGCGGGCCAAGATGGCGCTCGCCGCGCAAGCAGCAGTGCTCGGCAATCCGGCGGAACTGGAACGGCGGCTGGCCGAAAACCCCGGGGATCACCAGGCACGGTTCGAGCTTGCCATGATCCAGAACGCCAAGGGTGATCGCATGGCGGCGGCCGACAATCTGCTGGCGATCATCAAGGCCGACCGCTCGTGGAACGACGACGGCGCCAGAACCCAGTTGCTGCAGCTCTTCGAGGCATGGGGCATGACCGACGAAGCAACGCTGTCGGCACGGCGCAAACTGTCGTCGCTGCTGTTTTCCTGAGCCGGCGCAGACTGTTTTGTCGCGCGGGCTTGCGGTGGGCCGCGGCTGCGCCAGATTAGGTTTTCGGACGGCGTTCGATTTCAGGTTTCCGGTGTTGCGCCTTGTGCCGGCCGGGAGGAGACGGATTTGTGCGCTTCCTGACAAAGCGATCGGAGGATTGAGGTGCAGGCGGGAAACGCGCATTACCGGCTCGCTGCGGACTTACCGTCGACCATGCCGATCTTTCCGCTTGAGGGCGCATTGCTGCTGCCGGGAGGCCGCATGCCGCTCAACATCTTCGAGCCGCGCTATCTGCAGATGGTCGACGAGGCGATCGCCGGGCCGCGGCTGATCGGCATGATCCAGCCCAGCCTTGACGGTGCGCTGCGTCCCAACGGCGAGCCGGAGCTCTGCAATGTAGGCTGCGCCGGGCGCATCATTGCGCTGTCCGAGAGCGGCGACGGCCGTTACCTGATTTCGCTGCAGGGCGTGTGCCGGTTCCGTATTGTCCAGGAGCTCACGGTCAAAACACCGTTCCGGCAGTGCCGGTTGGCACCCTTTCTCGCCGATCTCGACGAGGAGCAGGCAGACGCCGAGATCGACCGGCCGGCGCTGCTCAAAGCGTTTCGCGCCTATCTGCAGGCTAACGATCTGGAGGCCGACTGGGAAAGCGTCAGCCGCGCCGAAAACGCCATGCTGGTCAACGCACTGTCGATGATGGCGCCCTACGGGCCGGCCGAGAAACAGGCGCTGCTCGAAGCGGCCGATCTGAAGACACGCGCCGAGACCCTGATCGCCATCACCGAAATGGCGCTGGCGCGCGACAATGAGGATTTCGGTTCGAGTTTGCAGTAGGTTCTTGCCTTCTCCCCTTGGGAGATCTTTGCACAGAAGCCGATCAGTGATTCTGTTGTGAGGTTGGAGCAGGGAGATTCGCGATGGTGGATCGTGTTCTGGGTCAGTTGAGTCTG